>JAFDYM010000512.1 GCA_018267435.1 Bacteroidota bacterium
CGGCAGTTTCGCGATCCCTAATTTCACCAATCATGATAATATCGGGATCTTGGCGAAGAAAAGAGCGCAGCGCACCGGCAAAGCTTAGGCCTATATCTTCGTTTATCTGTACCTGATTAATGCCTGCTATGGTGTACTCTATTGGATTCTCAATAGTTAAAATGTTTTTTGTTTTGTTATTGAGTAATGTAAGCGAAGCATATAAGGTTGTAGTTTTTCCCGAACCGGTAGGACCAGATATTAGTACAATTCCATTAGGTTTATAAATAGCGTTAAGATATTTCTCCTTTTCGCTTGGCTCCATTCCCAAGCTATTTAAATCGTATGTTAAATTATCGGTACGCAATAACCTCAATACGGCTTTTTCTCCATAAAAAGTAGGTAGAATGCTTACGCGGATATCTACAGATAAATCATGTTTGTTGTAATTTATCCTGCCATCTTGCGGTAGTCTTTTCTCGGCTATGTCAAGGTTTGAACGAACTTTTATTTTGTTTACAATAACAGGGTAATCTTCGTTGGAAATATGGTAGCGTTCTACAAGCATGCCATCTATGCGGTAGCGCACCCTTGCCTTTTCTTCATATATCTCTATATGTATATCGCTACTGTTTGATGAAATAGCGTGATGGATAATCTCATCCAAAAAATCGTCGAAATGTGTATGTGTGCTAGTGTGACGAGCAGCACTTTTCTCTTGCGTGCTTAGATAGTAAATTGAAAGCAGTTTCTCGATTTCAAGGCTGCTTTTGTTTAAAATCTCCACCTTCTTATCCAATATAATTTCAAGCTCATTCTCTGTAGGAGGAGCTGTTTCATCAGCGTACAGTTTTAAGGTGTTAGTATCTAGCTCATAAGGTACAACCCTATAGTGTATAGCTAATTCTTTTTTTATGCTATTTATGATATGTACTTCTATTTTGTCCATCACTATATGTTTAAGGCATTTATTAACCAATAGTTGTCGTACATGGTATTGTATAAGTGGGTTGTTTTTAAATACAACATGGCAGCTCCCGCTAGTATAGCTACTAAACCTGCCAAAGGAATATGCTTATCTGCATTAGGATTGAGGATAGGATACAGATAGTATCCAATTGCTACTGATACAAATGCGGCTAAATTGAAAAGGATAAAGTTAAAGGGTGCGAACAGAGGACTTAATGCCAATAGAAATAGTATATCGCCCCAACCTAAGTATGAATTTGTTAAATTTTCAGTCTTCTTAAATATGCGCACATAAAGGTATAGCAACAGAAATTGAAACGATAGGAGTATAATATTCATACCAGTTGAAATAGCTACATCCGGGAAACCAAATAGAAAATATGCATATAGAAAGGAAACGACAAAAATAAGTACTGGTAAAAATGCACTTATAGCCCTGTTTTTAAAATCCTGTATTGCAGTGGTAAGCATAAGTGCTATAAAGCAAATTAGCATAAGCCATGTGTACATTAGTCCTTCTGTACTTCTTTTAAGTGGTTATCTTGATCGATTTCCCATACGTTAAAAGTTCCGTTTCCATTAAAATCCACAACAGCTGTTGCCCTTGCCTTAAAGCCTGTATTGGTTGCTTCGGTAATTTCAATTTTGTAGTTTGCCTGGCCACCTTCGGTCGAAAGTTTTTGTTGTTCAAAACCCGCATCGTCCAATGAGGGTGCATATTTAGCATTTTCAAAAAAATAGGTTTTTTGGAAAGTAAGTAGACTATTCAATTGCAGTTTTGCTTCGGTGGAACGGGCTTTACTTATAAGCGGCAACAAAGAAGGAATAGCCAGCGCAACAAGAATGCCAATAATAATCAATACAACCAAAAGTTCGTTTAACGTAAAGGCTTTTAGTTTAGCTTCACGAATATTTTTTAAGTTAGATTCCATAGAGTTTATAAACTTCGCCAAATTTATTAATTCAAAACAATTACTATTGCAGGGATATGCACATTAACAGAATATTTTTTGTTGCACTCTTGGCCGCTCTAATCTTTCAAAGCTGCGGTAATACACGCTATTCTTATAAGGATATAGATAAGCGCAAAGTTTTGGTTAAAACCGATGACGATGTAATAGAGGCAGCCGTATATGATGGTTTTGACACAAAAAAGATTTTGCCGGACCGCAATTATTATTGGTTCGACCATAGTATGATAATGTCGACCCGAGGTGGGTTTACAGGCGAATTGCTGCACGGAGATTTTTTGGTGCAGTACAGAAACTATCAAATAAAAGAACAAGGTAACTTTAAATATGGGTTAAAACATGGTAACTGGAAAAGCTGGTATGAGAATGGATTACCTAAAAACTTTGTAACCTATAAGAAAGGGTTGTTGCATGGCAGTTACACCGAATTTGATATAAAGGGAAAGAAAACTGAAGAAGGAAAGAATATCAAGGGATTGAAAAGTGGCACTGTTAAAGAGTATGATGCAAGCGGAAAATATACAAAAGTAGTATATAAAAACGGAGATAAAGTAGTGAAGAAAGAGAAGGTGGAGAAGGCAACTGAGAATCCAGAAAGGAATGCCAAAAATAATACTGAGGTAAAGGCAAAGAGTAAGAGTGCGAAGGTAGAAGATGGATCTAAACCTAGTTCAAGCAAGGATAAGAGCAAGGTAAAAGTACCAACTAACCAGCCAGCGAAAGAAGCAAAATCTGCTACTAAAACCGACAAGAATAAAAAACAGGGCAAATAGTATGCTTAAGGCATCGGCATTGTTATATTCTATAGTATTTTCTATTGTAATACTAATTATCACTTTATTCATTGTATCCTCGCTCTACTATTCTCAAGTTTCTTTAATACGGCTAAGTAAACTAGAAAGAGCCAACGATAATATGGAATCGGCGCTTGCAGTATTGTTATATACAGACAATAACACAAGCACAATCGATTTGTTTAAGGACGGTAAAGACCTGGCTTATGTTAATGCCTATAAATGGGGTATGTACGATATAAAGACCGTCACGTGCATTGTCGGCAAAGATACACTTCAGAAATCTTTCGTTTTTGGATATGAACCAGATAGAAACTATGCATTAAATATTAACTCTAACGATAGGGTTTTGAATATAGCTGGTAGAACTTTGATAAAGGGTAATGCTTATGTACCTAATGGAACTTTTAAAAGGGCATATATCGAAGGTCGTAGTAGCTTATCCTCGAACCCTATTCAAGGGTTTATTAAGCCCTCGCCATACGGATCGGGCATTGACATGAAAAAGCTTAAACAGGAATTCAATTCGTTTCTTAATGAAGCCAATTCAACTATCGATCTTGCAGCAGAAGAAGTTACTCAAATAGTATCTTTTTCGAGTGCACAAAGCAGCATTTTTTCTGAGAATGCAATTCATATTGGTAGTGAAAAGATAAAGGGACACTGCATCATTAAATCGGAAAGGAAAATTTTTGTATCAAGTCAGGCCATTTTGGAAGATGTTATACTTATTGCCCCCGAAATTGAACTGGAAAGTGGTTTTACAGGTGTATTGCAATGTTATGCTAGTAGTAAAATATTGGTGGGTAAACAGTCAAATTTGAAATACCCTAGTGCACTGTGTATATTACCAAATACTCCTTATGATTCGATTGGTAGTATAATGCTTGGTGAAGATTCTAAAATGGCAGGCACAATAATTGCATTTACAGGTACAGATAGAAATAGCCAAAGCCTTGTAGTGATTGATAAAGGATGCAAGCTTTATGGACAGGTTTTTTGCGAAGGGTACACACAGCTACAAGGAAATGTTATAGGAAATATTCAAACAGGTAGTTTTTATCTTAAAACTACTTCATCTATTTATGATAATACATTGTTGGATGCCGAAATAGACGTCTTGCAAATGGATACAAATTACCTTAGTTATTTTTATAACGGTCGACCACACAAAAGGATAGTGAAATGGCTGTATTGAAAAAGACGCTAAAAGCATCTTCGTTAATAGAGGTTGTGGTGGCAGCTGTTATCATATTGGCTAGCTTTACAATAGCAATGTCGGTATTGGCAAAAACAGCTGGCGAGAATGATACTTTGCATAAGTTGGAACTTCATTGTTTAGCTAACCAGCAATTGGATACGCATACAACTGGGGAATGGGAAACAAGAGGTGTGCAAATGAAGTCGATGATTGATAATACCGGTGATTTGTTATCGGAGCAGGTGATTGTAGCCAGAAAAGAAGGTGGCGAATCGAAAAAAAAAGTATTAACAAGAAGACGCTTAATTGAGGTTTCAAAATGAAGTTAAGGGCATTTACCTTGGTGGAAATAGTGGTGGTGATAGCTATAACAGGTATACTTGTTTTCTTTTGTGTGTTTACTTATCTAATACTTAAAGTGCATGAAAGGAATTTTGCTGAGAAAAGTGCAGGGGCAGAGTCTATTGTTATGGCGGCAAACAAGATGAGCGAAATGGCTTATAAAGCAAATGTGATAAGGTGGCAAAATCCATTTATAGTTTTTGAAGGTTTAGATGTTCTGGGCAAAGTAGAAATATTGGATGATTCAATAAACATATTGAACAGGCAAGGCACTTTGTTTACTAGGGTAGGAGCAAAAGAGTTCAAATACGTACCTATTTACATGAAAGGGGGAGAGGTTATGATAAAAAGCATGGAAATTAGACTCGACCAGATTAAGTATCCATTAACCTTCACCCAAAAGCATGGAGCCGATGTTACTCTAAATGGTTCGATAAATTGGAAGGATTAGGGCTAGCAAATTGTAATTGTTATGGGTGTAACTTTAAAAAGCAAAAAGATAGATAAGATCAATAATGATGCCATAGGTGATAGAATTCAGCGCCTTATGGAAAAAGATTTGTTTGCTTCTTATGGTCTATCTGATAAAGAGAAGGAGGACTTCTACCAATACATTTCTACCCTGGCTGGTTCGGGAATACAATTGCCTAATATACTTCAGCTATACACCGAAGAGGATTTGAGCAAGAGGTCAAAAAAAAGTGCGCATGAGTTGTATGCGTATGTTATAAAAGGGGATGTGCTTTCCAACGCGATGCAAAAAACAGGTGTATTTGAGCCGTACGAGTATTACAATGTGGCTATAGGTGAGGAAACAGGCAGGATAAATGAGGTGCTGGTTAGCTTAAAACTTTATTATGAGAATAAAATTAAGCAGGCCCGCAAAGTTAGAAGCGTATTGGTTTACCCAGCAGTTGTGTTGGCTATATCTTTTATTGCTGTATGGTTTCTTATGACCTATGTGGTGCCCCTTTTTGTAGATGTATACAAACGTTTTGGTGGAGATTTGCCCGCTTTGACCAAGTTTATTATTGAGGCATCTAACTTTTTTGGAAAGTATTCTTGGTTAATGCTGCTAACATTGGTTGCAATGTATTTTGTGCGCAGGTTTGTGAAAGATTCATTTACCTATAAGAAGTATACAGATCAGCTTATGCTGAATATGCCTATAGTAGGCGCTTTAGTAAAACAAACCTATATGGCAAGGTTTTGCAATAGCATGGCATTAATGCTGAAATCAAACATCACATTTTTGAGAAGCTTGGAAATGACTGAGAAGATGATGGGCTTCTATCCACTACAGCATATAATCCCAACTATATCAAATGATATATTGAAAGGGAGTGCCGTAAATGAAGCCTTTGCAAAGCATGAAATATTCGATAAACAGATGTTGACATTGATTAAAGTGGGAGAGGAGGTAAACAGGCTTGATGAGATGTTCGAGAAGATGGCACATAACTATGAGGAAGGTCTCAACCATAACATAAGTATCATAAATACCCTAATAGAACCTGTAATCATTATTTTTTTAGGTGGTATTATCGGTTTTATACTGATTGCAATGTATCTGCCTCTATTCAATATGGGGAATCAAATGGTGATGTAGGGGAGTTAGTTATGCAGAATTACATTAGTTATATCTACAATAACTTAGCACACAATTTCGCACACAAAATTAGCAAAATGTGATAACCATATGAAATTGTGCTTTTGTCAAGTTGCTGAATTTTAAACACTTAGTTAAATATGATGAAATATGGCTTCCCTACGAATGCGGCCTACGGATCAGAAGGTTAGGGGTTCGACTCCCTTCGGGTGCACTGAAAATCAACGACTTACAAGCTATCTTGTAAGTCGTTTTTGTTTTTAGCATCATAACATTGTCTTGATAGTACAAGTTATACTGGTTTGAGTTAACAGATAGCTAACAAGTTTGTTGATTTTATACTGAAGTAAGCCATTGGGTAACAAACGTGCCTTTAGGTTTTCGTCAGCTTGCAATGCTTATTATGTATTCTAAAATAGAATCTATTGCATAATATAATGTGCACCATTCAAGTATACAACGAGTACATAGAGAATGTGTTAACTGCGGCTTGTTGAAGTAAAAATACTCAACCTGCAAAGTAATTAATCTCAAGTCGAGCCTTTATTATGTTAAGAACCAACATAATGCGTTAGGAAATGATTTTGATGCTAGGCACAATGAGTTTTTCGAATCGTGTATTGGATGTATAATTGTGGTTGGTTATATAAATTGGATTTAGGAACCAAACCTGCTGTATATGGAAAAGGTATACCTTATAGTAATACTATGCATGCTGTATAGCAATACAGAAGCTAATACCTATACGCTCACTTCTGGTAAGTGGAGTGAGATATATGATGATAGTTGTGTTGATGAAGGAGTTGAGGTACGTATAACAGGAACTGTAATTTTGGATAGACCGATAATGATTGAAGGCACACTAACAATTGAGGATAAAGCCATGCTTATAGGGTTGGAACGAATAACCATAACAGAAAACGGGAGGCTATGTAACGAGGGTGTTATTATGGCCGAGCGCCTAAGCAATAAAGGAACCGTTCAAAGTAAGCATGCTATAAGTTTTATCGACGATGTAAGTAACTCAGGAACTATCGATAATGGCGATTTGATGATAGCCGGCAAAAGTATTGATATAGGTAAGCAATCTAACATAACGGGGCCAGGATCTTACATAACGAATGACTTAAAGGTGGAAGAAAACGACGAAGCTATAAAGCCTAATATTAGGTATGCTGGTCGGCTTACTAAAACTGAAGATAGCGACATAGCTGACCCTTCGAAATGGGAAGATGGCGATAAAGCGCCAACAGGCTCGCAAACTCCACCTAAGTTGTAGCTACACCAGCGTTGCCGTATTATAAATTATAAACCAAGTACACTCTTTTACTTAAGGCTCGAACATATAGGATACTGCAGCATAGGCAAATTGCTAATGAGACTTTAGTATAGCGGAAAAAATGATAGTGATTGGGGGGAAGAATTAAAGAATCCCACACAGATTCTGACGTTAAGTTGCACTTAAAGTCAGGATTTGGGCTTAGCAACATCGCTGTAATCCGCCGTTAACTTGTTTTGTGGACGAAGACCCAACCGAAGTTGAGTTGCGGCCCGCCATTGACGTTACAAATTTAAGCCCGGTTCTATTATTATTATCCAACTAACGCATCGATCTGTGTGGGAAATATTTAAACCCTAAAGGGTATA
>JAFDYM010000513.1 GCA_018267435.1 Bacteroidota bacterium
AAGAAAATGATTGATCAACTCGATAAGCCAGTTCCTGTGGTTATGATTGAGCTGATAATAATGGATGTAAACCGTAACTTCAATATATCTACAGGGATAGAGGCAGGTGTGGGCGATGCACCGGTTAAAACCGGAGGTACTGTATTACCAGGTATAGATTTAACTATTGGTGGCGGTACTATCAATAATATTTTAAGCTTGATGGGCTTGGCTAATCTAGGGGGGGTAGGTCCTAACTTCTATTTAAACCTAAAGGCTATGGAAACAAATGGATATGTAGATATCCAATCCACACCTCGCCTATCAACCCTAAACGGGCATGAGGCTACTATTAACATAGGCAATAAAGATTACTATGTTGAACAGACACAGAATGTAGTGGGTACGCAAAACCCTCAAACAATTGTAACTAATACATACAAGCCTGTCAATGCAGATTTCTCTATTACCATCAACCCCATAGTATCGGGCGATGAGCAAATAACATTGGATGTTACTGTAAACCAGTCGGACTTTACTGCGCGTTCTTCGCCGGGTGCGCCTCCCGGCCAATCCGAACGCAAGTTTAAATCTATGATACGGGTAAAAAACAACGATATGATTGTGCTTGGAGGACTTGAAAAGAGCCAAAGAGGTGATACGGGCCGTGGCATACCAGGCTTAGCACGTATACCGTTTTTAAAATGGCTATTTAGTTCTAGAGAACGGGTAAAACAAAAAAGCAAGCTTATCATACTAATCAAACCAAGTATCATATACTAGTACATGCTAGCATCGGGTAACAAATCATACGGTATAGAGGCTATATTGCTTAATGAAGGCAATGTACAATATCGTATCTGTGAACTTGAAAAGGCAAACGACGTAATAAAAATCAATTGGCTAAAAGAAGTATCGTTGGCCGACGATATCAAGCCATTGATTAAAAAAGATTTCCCTGTTACTCTAGTTGTAAGCGGTAAGGGAATGCTGTTTAAAAGTGTGGGCGACATAAAGAACCCTACCATACTGCAATTCTTTCCAGGCATCAATATCTCCGATTTCTATTCCGCCATTGTACCATATCGGAATACTTCATTAGGGTATTTGATACGGAAAAAAAGCGTGGACGAAATAGTAGAAAAGATTTTCAACCTTGGTTTGAATGTTATTTCTGTAACTTTTGGTACCGGTGTTGCAATATCTACATTCAATGCCATCGAAGATAATATAGCGCTCAGTAAGGTCGTTATACATAATAATGAATTCATCTTTGGGTCCGATAGCAATACAAATGGGGAGGCCAGTACTTTAAATGAGATAAGCATAGGCGGTGAAAGACTTCCAGTTGCTTATTTGCTTGCATATTCCGCAGCAATATCTTACTATCTAGGGTACGAAGATAATTCTGTAATCAATAGCAGGATAACAGAAAACAGCAGACAGTTCAAAACAAATACTTTAATAACACGCTACTCGCTTATATTTTTAAGCGTGGTACTAGGCCTCATTTTGATAAGTACCGGAGCAAACTATTATTACAGCCAGCAATTGAACGATTTATCGCTTACTGTTCCCGCCTATGCCAACAATGAGATGCGCGACAGCCTTATTGTACAAATAAACAGTAAAAAGAAGTTTTTGGTTGAAGGGGATTGGCTGGCATCCTCGCAATCTTCTTTTTATGCTGATCGCATAGCGGCAAGTATACCACAAGGCGTAAAGTTGATTGCACTGAACATTTTTCCGAAAGCAAATTTACTTGGCGAAGGCGATGAAGATGCGCTTAACTTTAATAACGATGAGCTGGTGATAAAAGGCATTGCACGCGATGAACTGGTATTGAAGAACTGGATAGAAAATGTGAGAAGCAATAAATGGATAAGCAGTATTTCGGTAAACAACTATCAATGGAACAGCAAAACTAACGAAGGCGAGTTTGAGGTGAAAATTGGATTAAAATAATGAACTATAAGCTTAAAATAGGATTGTACTGCTTGGCTGGGCTAATATTGCTGATACTTACCTACAGCAATGTAAAGGACACTTATGCCAAGGTTAGCGAATACTATTTACTTAAAGGGTCGTTGAGCGATAACGACTACGCATATAGATCAGTAGAGCAACTGCAAACCGAACTTGATAGCTATAACAAGCAACTTGGCTATACTACCAATACAGATGCATCGAACCAAAGCCGTTTGTTGAACTATATAAGTGAATACTGCAAGGCGCACAAAGCGCATATAAGTCTCTTACCACAAAACCATAACGAAAACAAAAATGGATATGAGGTGGAAACGAACATTGTACAGTTCGAGGGCGATTATAAAGAGATATTGCAATTAATTTACGATATAGAACAGCAACAAAAAATATCTAAAGTTGTTTCCGCCAATTTCGAAGTAAAAGAAGACTGGGCCGCTAAGGTGAAAAAGCTTTATGCCACAGTGTACTTCCAAAACATAAAAGCAAAATGAAAAACGCACTCAGCATTACTTTTATAGCTATAGCATTGTTTACTATATGGGGTTGCGAACCCTTTCTTCAAAAAGATATAAGCAAGTATCAAATTGCATTGAATGCCCCACAGGATAACGATACCCTTACCGGCAATGTTAGCTTTTGGTGGCAGGAAATTGAGCCCGGTACTACCTACAGGCTGCAAATAGCTAGCCCAAATTTCGATGCCCCTTCGCAATTGCTTATCGATTCTATAGTCAACGGCTATAGCTTTACCACGCAGCTGCCAGTGGGCGTATACCAATGGCGCGTACGTGGCGAAAATGCCAATAGCGAAACGCCCTATAGCACCAGGGGCTTCTATATCGTTACCTCACAGGATTTAACTACGCAAACAGTAATACTCCGCTCGCCTTCAAACAATACAGCCTTTGCTAGCCCCAATATCAATTTTTCGTGGTATCCATTATCTACGGCCACAGGCTACTATTTTCAAATACTTGATACGCTTGGCAATCCTACCTTTCAGCAAACGGTTGATGGCGATAATATAAGTATAGAATTTACTACCGAAGGATACTATACGTGGAGGGTAAAGGCTACCAATAACCTTACCGAAACGGTTTACTCATCGCGCAACGTTTATTACGATCAAACAACACCGTCACAACCTGCCATTACATTCCCCACCTTTAACGATACAGTAAATGCAGGCCCAGTACTCTTGCAATGGAACCGGGGCTTAGATAACGGCTCTCCTATTACGGATTCTGTATTTGTTTATTCCGATAGCTTAAATACATTATCGGGTATTTATTACTCTATGTCTAACAGTTATAACCTCACTGTTAATCCCGGTTTATATTATTGGCGTGTACGCTCGCGCGATTTGGCAGGCAACAGCAGTCCTTACAGCACATTGTTCAAGTTCAGGGCACAGTAACAATGAAAATCAACAAAACCACTATTTTTCTATTATTGGCCTTGGTTGGCATATG
The DNA here is from genome assembly GCA_018267435.1 of Bacteroidota bacterium. Classification (GTDB taxonomy): domain Bacteria; phylum Bacteroidota; class Bacteroidia; order Chitinophagales; family LD1; genus Bog-950. The sequence continues at coordinate 3,441 of JAFDYM010000513.1, forward strand.
GGTGTTTATAGGCTCACTCGTTTATAATGCCATGAAGGAACCGGCTACAGTAGTGTCAAATACCAAAAAGGCAAAGGCTGAAAAAAAGACCCAAGCCGAGAAAGGCTTTGAGCTGTTGTTGAATTACGACAACCCATTCAAAACTGCAGCTAGTACCTTTACGCCTCACAAAACCGATAACCAACAAATAGCAAAGCCAGTAGCTAAGCAAGCGATAAAGCAGCCCGCAAAACCTGTACCCGCCCCCATACCCCAAACCAAGCTGCAATACCTGGGCTATATGCAGTTTAAAAGCAAGGGCAAGCAGCAACTGCTGCTGAAAGTAAACGGGCAAGAGCAGATTTTTGATAAAGGCGATGAAGTAGACGGCTATAACATTAGAAAGATAAACGAAGATAGCCTAGTGCTGAAGAAAGGAAAAGAACTGCGCGTACTGCTGCGCGAATACTAAAAGCACCCTATGGCTGTAAAGGAACATTTGCTGATACCGCTATACCAGCAATACATAAAAGACTCGTATAAAGGCAAACGTACCAAACCCAACGGCGAGCGCATAAGGCCACAAAGCGTAAAGAACTACGAATACAACCTGGCTCTGCTGGTTAAATTTGCCCATGCCAGCGGCTATACACTACGTATAAAGGAGTACAACCGCCTAGGCAAGCGCGAGCGCCTGGCTGAAGCTGCATATTGGAAGAAGTTTACACAAAAGCTAACCGAGTATCTATTCAAAGAACGCGGTGTGTACGACAACTACGCAGGCCTTGTATTTCGCCAGCTCAAATCGCTGTTTAGGTGGATAAACAATGAGAAGTTGATTGATACAGGCCCCTATTACAAAAACTTTAAGGTACTTAAGGAAGAAGTGCCCGTAACGGCACTTACCCGCGAGCAGTTGATGCGCCTTATATACGATAAAGAACTAGAGCAAGGGCTTGGAGAAAACCTGCTTGTAAGTAAAGATATGTTTGTATTTGGCTGCACGGTAGCACTACGCTTTTCCGATCTATCATCTATAAACTACAAAAACTTTGAACTGGTGCAAGGCGATTGGTACCTCAAAACCCTATCG
>JAFDYM010000514.1 GCA_018267435.1 Bacteroidota bacterium
GAGCTTGCAAGACATTGCACGGCGCAGACTTTTAAGAATGATTTTCTTCTCATAGGGATTCCAAAAAGGTTATGATTTTTTGTTTTTCTGCTGCCGATAATTCCTTGAATTGGTTCGCGCTTTTCTCAGCTTCTCCACCATGCATTATTATCGCTTCTTCTATACTTTTCGCCCGACCATCGTGCAGAAGGAAATAGCTGCCGCCCTGCGAATTCTTTGATAATCCTAAGCCCCATAATGCAGGTGTGCGCCATTCCTGTGGCAAAGCACTGCCTTCGGTATATCCATCATTCAACGCATTACCCATATCATGCAACAACAAATCGGTAAATGGATGGAACTCTTTGTTGGACAATGCGGATATACTTGAGCTACGTGTATGTAATATTTCCCTATGGCATTTTTCACACCCTGCTATTTTGAATAGTTCTTTACCTCTTATAATATCTCCATTGCCTTCGTTACGCGCTATAGGTGCTTTCAACGTTTGTAAGTAAAATACTACATCCAATACTGTTTGCGTTGCTACTTCAGGATCAACTTCCTGATGCGTATAAGTATCATATGGCTCATAAAGGGAGGTTATACCTATGTCCTGATTATAAGCATTCGCAGTTTGTTGCAATAGATTGAAAACACTTCCCTTCTTGCCAAATCTGCATATATATCTGCCGTTATTACTTTGTGAATTTTGAGACGATGCTACGTATGCTGGTATATAGTTCCAGTTAGGAACTCCTGAAATTCCATCTGCATCTATGTCATTAGGGTCAGCCATTGCCAATATATCGGCATCGCTTACCAACTCTATAAAGCCTAATCCTGTGTTAGCCGGGGGCATAAAAATACTGGACGCTGCACCATTTGGAATCTGTTCCGGCATATAGCCAGGTATAGATCTATGCTGCAATTGTGGCCCACCAAATTGCAAATAAGTATTAGTTGTATCTGATTGCCCGAAACGAGTAAGTGATGAGAATGGATGACCTTTTCCATCCCCTGCATGACAGGCTCCGCATGAAGTGGCAACAAACAATGGCCCCAATCCATTTTCTGTAGTGAATATTTCATTGTTAAAGGCTCTATCGCCATTTAAAAAGCGCATGCTTTCTTCGGCGTTAAGACCTTCTACAGGACCATCAAGAATTTCATTCTCAGGAGGTAACTTTGTGCATGCCGCTATGAGAAACAGAAAGAGAAAGGATAATGTATATCGCTGCATTTATTCGATTGATAACACAAAGCTAAATCATATTTAGTCATTTCAAGAAATATTTTTAGATAATTCTAAAAATAAAAATGCTATTAGTCGAATCCTAAAAGGTTATAAAGTCTCTAAATAAAAAAGGGCCCCGCTTTCGCAGGACCCAGTTCTAACCAAAAAAAGGTTTGTATGCTATACTTAAATCAATTCACGTTGAACATTAGACTTTTCGTTGTTTCAGCGTTGTCGTGGTCGGTAAAAATTACTTGTAAGTGATGTTGGCCACTATCCGCCAATACAGTTGTATAACTTATATTAAAAGACTTAGCAGAATGAACTGTAGGAAGGTCTCCAATAATAGTATCTCCAACGTGATTTGTTAGTATGATAGCCGCTTCGTGCAATGCATTATCATCTGTAGCTACCCCTTCAATAGTGAGCGTGCTCCCAATCGCATAAGATTGCCATTCGGTTGGTGAGTTAAGCGTAATCTTGGGCGCTTGGTTATCTGCTTTCTTACTACACCCGGCAGCAAGAAGTATGAAAGAAGAAAGGAATAGTATCGCTGTATTGAATTTCATTTTTTGTTCTTGAGTTTAAGTATTTGAATTGTTTCATGATTGCGTTTACACATATTCCGGCGGTTGAAACAATTCTGTAGCTATGTCTTTAACTTGCATTGAAATGGAGTACGGCAAATAGTTGAAAGGTTTACTACAGTAAACATGTTCACTACTTATATCCCCATGCCATTGCAATATAAACTCTACATCATCCTTTAGCTTTATCGAATTCTGCCTTCCCTCACTGCTCTGTAACTGCTTTTTCAAATGGCAATGTGCCTTACACTTTGAATTAGGTATGCCTCGCTCAATACATACATATCTTTCTAGGTAAGCACGGTTTCAGGTTAAATTCCAAGCATACGAATAGATTACCCATACCTTGTACAAGGAATGCCAATGAAAGCAAGAAAAGCAAAAGTCTATTCGGGAAGTTCATAAACACTGGTACTGTTGCCTATTTGAAATTTATGCGCTGCAGCCGCACAGCATTCAGTATTGCTAATAAAGCTACACCGACATCGGCAAACACTGCCTCCCACATAGTTGCTATACCGCCTGCACCTAAGCCCAACACTATTATCTTAACTACGAATGCAAGGGCTATGTTCTGCCAAACAATACGGTTAGTAGCGCGGCCGATCTCTATAGCTTTTGCTATTTTAGAGGGTTGGTCAGTTTGAATTATCACATCCGCAGTTTCTATAGCTGCATCGCTACCTAAGCCGCCCATGGCAATACCAACATCGCTTAGTGCAAGTACTGGTGCATCGTTGATTCCATCGCCCACAAAGGCAACAACCCTGCTTGTATCGGCTTTTACCTCTTTAACTTTCTCCACCTTTTGTTCAGGCAGTAGGTTTCCGAAAGCATCGTCTATACCCAAAACTTTTGAAACCTTATCTACCACAGTCTGCTTATCACCCGAAAGCATAACTGTTTTAATCTTCATCTCGTGAAGCTTTTTTATGGCTTCCGCACTGTCTTCTTTTATCTCGTCCGCAATGGTTATATATCCAGCCAATTTGCCGTCAACAGCTACCACAACAATGGTATCGGTAACACCTTTTACCTTATCGTCTACGGCAACACCTTCTTTCTCCATTAGCTTGATATTACCTGCAAGGATTGTCTTACCGTTAACAATACCTTTCAATCCATGTCCGCTTATTTCCTCTAACGATTCTACATTTAGTTTCTGGGCTTCTTCGCCAGCTTTCTCAACAATGGCCTGGGCTATAGGGTGTGTTGATTTCGATTCCACCTCAGCTGCCAAGGGAAGCCAATCGTTTTCCTGTATATCATAGCTGATCACTTCCTGTACCTTGAATACACCTTTCGTCAGTGTACCTGTTTTATCCATAACTACCGTATTTACCTTGGTCATCAGGTCAAGGAAATTCGACCCTTTGAATAAAATACCGTTACGTGATGCTGCACCGATACCACCAAAATAGCCAAGAGGTATGGAAATAACCAAGGCGCAAGGACAAGAGATAACTAAGAACACGAGAGCCCTATATAGCCATTGTGTGAAAACGTAATCATTCACAAAGAAGTAAGGTAAGGCGGCAATACCAATGGCAAGAAAAACAACGATAGGCGTATAGATTTTAGAGAACTTTCTGATGAAAAGTTCTGTTTTAGCTTTCCTCGATGCTGCATCCTGTACCAAAGTCAATATCCTCGCCAAAGAACTATCGTTATAGAGCTTAGTTACTTTTAGTTCAACTACGATTCCCTGGTTAATCATACCAGCAAGTACAGTATCTCCTGTAGTGATTTCTGTGGGTGCACTTTCTCCAGTTAAGGCAGCAGTGTTGAATGCGCTTCCCTTGCTTAGCATTTCGCCATCTAAAGGCACTTTTTCCCCCGCCTTTATCTGTATGGTTTCGCCAACCTGAACAGTAGTAGGGTCAACTTCGGCATAACTACCGTTCCTATTTACCATTGCTGTTGAAGGGCGTATATCCAACAATGCCTTTATACTACGCTTAGCCCGATTTACAGCTGCGCTTTGGAATAGTTCCCCTACAGTGTAAAACAACATTACAGCTACAGCTTCGGGATATTCACCTATGGCCATCGCGCCGATAGTTGCTACGCTCATAAGGAAGAACTCTGTAAAAAACTCTCTCTGCCATATTGCCTTCGCGGCATCGATTACTACAGGTAGTCCTACAGGAATATATGCTGCGATATACCATCCCAAGCGGAAATAGCCTTTAAAGAAACCTGTCTTGAGATAATTATCGAATACAATTCCAAGTATCAGCATAACAAAGCTGATTGTAGCGGGTGCGTATGTCTTCAGCAACGACATCTTGCCACCTTCTTCTCCATGGTCATGGTCGTGCGAATGCTCTTCTCCGTTGTCGTCCTCTCCAAGCTTTTTCGCTTGCACGTTTATCTTCTCTTCCTGTCCACAGCAATCACGATTGCTACTACTGTGGTCATGCTTAATTTTATCTTCAGCCATATTTTCATATTTAGTTTTAAGTGAAGCCTATTTGTTTTTTGTATCAACTTTTTTTCGCAAGCCTGTACATACCCCACCATGCCATCGGCGCCAATAGAATTACGCTTGCCATGCCTGGGAAATAGCTATAGGGCTTGTCGATGAATAAAGGGAAAATGAAATGCGCCAGTTCAGTTATGCCCATGGATGCAAAGAACGTCCAAGCCAGGTAATAGCCGAAAGCGTAGTTGCGTTTAGTGAGGATAGGTATTGCTATCCATGCCCCTACAGATAAGGCTACAAGCAAAATCACGGTAACACTTGTAATTTCTGGTGTAGCCGTTCCAGTTATGGCGGAAAGCTGGTCGAAAAACTTCATAACCTTTTCCTCTACGCGATGCAGTATGAATAGCCCAAGCGTAACCCAAAAGGCAAGCTTGAAATTCTTAAAAGGTGGCTGTGCCGGAACGAACAACCATAACAGAAACCCGCCAAGAAAACCAGCGGTAAAGATAAGTGCCGTCCAAGGTCCAAAAGCCGCATAGCCAATACCAAGAATAAGGGCGGTAAACAGAAAAGCTATAGCGATTGTTGTTTTGTTCTTCTGCATTGTTTTGATTTTAGTTTGATTTATTCTTCCCATTTCCATCCTCTCAATTCATAGTATCTTCTTCGAGGCGTAGCTTTAAATGGATGGATGCTGTTCCTTTTGCACCATACGAAGTGGAAAATGCTTCCCGCTACAACGGGTACCCACGGTATGAATAATGCCCAATGCCGTATCCAATAATATGCGCCGATGGTAAGGCCATAGATGACAAACCATTTTAAAATCTTTCGCAAGAAAGATGTCTCTACCTCAAAGCGTGCGTAAAGTGCCGAAAGGATTATTTGCAGTATAATTAGTTCGCAAGTTCAAGTTCTATACCTATGTTCAACATATCAAATCGTTGGTTTTATTGAAACTATATCCTAATGATGGTGCTCGCCTCCTGAGTTAGTCATTTTAGCAAGTATGAAAAATGCACCCTTCACCACTACTTTTGCATCAACAGGTACTTCGGCAAGGGGAGTAATTTCTGTATAACCAACATCAGTCGTCCCTTTCCTTACTGGTATTCGTTCGAAGGATGTACCTTCATCATGCTGGTGGCCTTCATTACCATGTGCAGGCTTATCTTCAGCTTCGTGGTCGTGGGCTTCTCCTGCCTCGTGTGTATGTGCTTCTTCCTTATGCTCGTGCTCCTCCTTATCGGTAACAATGAAAATGTAATCCTGTCCTTGGAAATTGACAATCGCATCGCTTGGAACTGCATCCAGCATCGCATTGTCCAAACTAACAAGCGCAGTAATGTTCATGCCATCTATCAAGCCAGCTTTTTGTCCTTTAACGGCGGCATGCACAGCAACGGCCTTGCTGCCATCCTCAAAGGTGTTGCTGATACCATATATTTCGGCATCATACTCCCGGCCTGCATTGTTGGTTAGCGTAAAGTGTATTGTCTGACCGACCTTCAGTTTTGGCAAATCCTTTTCGTACACATACAAGTCAAGGTGCAATTGGCTATTATCTACAATTTCTGCTACAGGCAGGTTTACTTCAACATACGAGCCGATGTTCACTAACACCTTGCTCACCGATCCTCCTATAGGTGCGCTTACGCTCAATACACTTTGTAGGTTCTCACTTGTAAGTGAAGCAGCGTTTATACCAATAAGCTCCAGTTGTTTTTGCAGGCTTGCTTTTCTTGCCTTCAGCATTTTTAGTTCCGCATCTGCTTGTTGGAATGTTTTAGCAGAGCTTGCATTGCCTTCGCGCAATGTCTTCTGCCTGTCATATTCCAACTGTGCCAACTCTGCTTTTGCCGAGGTACTCAGAAATTCCTCTTGCATGGTAATGAAAGTAGGATTAGAGATAGTAGCTATTTTCTGCCCTTTACTTACTATACCACCTGGCTGTACCAAGATGCTCTTTACCACACCGCCGTATGTTGCCGTTGCACTCGCCCTGTTTTGGTTCGGCACGTTCAACACGCCGTTGGCTTTTAGCGAGGCTGTAAGCTGTTTCTTTTCTATACTACCAAGTTCAACATTGATAGCTTTCATCTGTTCGGCAGTAAGTGTTGCCACTGTACCTGCTTCCTCTTCCTCATGGCCTTGCTCAGTCTCTGTCGCTTCAGCCGTATTGCCTTTGTCCTTACATGCTGTAAACAAAAGCAAAATTGAAAGAATTGATAGAATGATATATTTCTTCATTGTCTTAAATTATTTGCTGGTTAAAAAGTTGATTTGGATGATTGATTGGCTCATTTGGTCTATGTTCTGCAAATAGCTTAGCTGTATATCAGTTGCAGTCTGTAAAGCCTGCAAGTATTCTACATATCCTATTTCGCCGTTCTGATATTGCTTATGCGCAGTATTTATCAAGTCGTTATAATTGCGCAGACCTACCTCGTTGTAGTACTGGTGATAGGCAAGCTGTTGACGATACTTTATGAGTGCCGTTTCCAATTGTACCTGTAATTGCTGCTTGTTGTAATCGGCAGACTTTTGAAGTGATTCAGCTTGATAGCGCAAGGACTTAACCTTGGCAGCGTTACTAAATGCTGTCAAGGGAATGCTGATACCTGCATTCAGGCCTTGGAAGCGTTTCTCCCTGCCAAAATATACATCGTTGCCATCAATATTCTGTGTTCCCATAAGCGACTGATTGAAATAACCAATATTCAAGTCAGGCAATGCCGATGCTATCTCTAACCTCTTGTTCTGCTGCGCAATAATGGCTTGCTGATATTGGTACTGTACGGCAGGGTTTGAGTTGATTGCGACGGTGTCCACATCTGCCGTAAGTGTTAAGGGCTTGAACCCTGTAGCCGGAACCGTGAAATCATCCGTAGTGTTCAGCAACGCTTTCAAAGATTTATATGCAGCTGTATACTCAGACTCGTTCTGTTTCATCAATAAAGACAGTTGTGCTCGTTTGGCTTCTGCTGTCGATTTCTCAAGCAAATTTGTTTCGCCCGTTTGGTATCGCAAATTAGCTGCATTCAGAAAGATATTGTATACACTATCCAACTTACTCAATTGCAGACCAACATTCTGCCTATACTGCAACTCGTAATAAAGCGAACGCACTTCAGTCTTTACTTGGTTAACAGTAACCTGTTGCTGCAATTCGCTACCTATGTATTGCGCCTTGTAAGCACCAGCTTTCGCCGCATAGTAAGTCGGGAAGGGGATACTTTGGGATAGCTGAAAGCCTATATCCTGGTTGATGCTATTATATTGCCCATATTGAATATTGAAATTCGTTTTGGGCAATTCAAATACAGCCTTACGCTGGACTTTGTATGCTTCTACATTCAATTGTCCCGACTGTATCTGCATATTGTTTTGAACAGCCATGTCTACAGCTTGTTCTACGCTCAATGATATTCCGCCCGTTCCCTGCGCATTTGCGCCAGTAGCAAGCAAGCATAGTAATAGCGTTGCAACAATAGGTGCTGTATTACCTTTCTTCTTGCCATGTACATTGAATATGATATACAATAGAGGCAACACAAACAATGTAAGGAAGGTAGCAGAAACAAGGCCGCCAATTACAACGGTAGCCAAAGGCTTTTGCACCTCAGCACCAGCGCCATGAGATAAAGCCATTGGCAAGAAACCTAATGATGCTACAGTAGCGGTCATCAACACTGGGCGGAGCCTTATTTTCGTACCTTGGATCACCCTATCTATAATATCCACTACGCCTTCTTTCTCCAGTTGGTTGAATGTGCTGATCAATACAATACCATTAAGCACGGCAACTCCGAACAATGCTATAAAACCGACACCTGCCGATATACTGAAAGGCATATCGCGGGCAAGCAAGGCAAATATGCCGCCTATGGCACTCATAGGTATCGCAGTAAAAATGAGCGCAGATTCTTTGAGCGATGTGAACGTGAAGTATAGTAGTATGAATATAAGTGCGAGCGCAATAGGCACAGCCACCATCAAGCGTTTCGATGCCGCCTGCAAGTTTTCGAAAGTGCCACCATAGGTAAAGTAATAGCCTGATGGAAGTTTAACGCTTTTATCAAGCGCACCCTGTATATCCTCC
>JAFDYM010000515.1 GCA_018267435.1 Bacteroidota bacterium
CGCAATCAGATGTAAGATAGTGGCAAGGATGTTTGCAGTTATAAAGCGGCAAGAGCCTTACAAGGTTGAATGGTTGAATGCGGCTTAGATTTAACAATACAGGGCTTGTTTTAACCTTAGAATACCTTCGTACTGAAGGTATTTGCGAGGGGAGGCATTATCACGCCCCAGCGCCTATCGGCGAGTGTCCTCACTAGCCGAAACAGATGTGCCCACATTATTTTAAGACTTCCGAAGTTTGAAAACTTCTGAAGTCGATTGCTGTTTTCAATGCCGCTAGGCATGGTATGTTGGTAGAAACCTAAGCACCAAATAGAAGAATCCCGTAGGGATGGTACATTTATTCTATTAAATTATATAGGTGTCATCCCTGACGGGATTCAACGTTGTGATGTTGTATGATGCTACCAACATACCGTCCCTAACGGGACTGAACAACAAGTAGTAAAACTATCCGTGAAATCTGTGTCATCAGTTTTATCCGTGTTCAACTTTGAACAGGCTGCTGAAAAGTGTTGCAATAAAATCTCTGTGGCTTTGTGTTCTCTGTGCGAAATATTAATCCGCGTTCAAATGTATTACGCCGCTCGCTGTAGCTCTGGCTTTGCACCTAGGTTTATGTTCTGTATGCCTACTACTATTAGTAGCACTATCAACTGTGCTATGGTCGTTTCCCAAGTAGGATATATGCCTAGCTGTTCTAGCCTAAACAATGGCATGCCATGCACTGGAACTAGGCCAACTTCTTGCAACGAGTGTATGCCCTTGCCGGCAAGTATTACTGCCAGTATACCCATTAGTATAGCCGATATTTTAAACAGCTTAGGTATGGGCAACTTGGCAGAGTACTTGATAACGAAGAAGGCAAATGTTAATACTATAGCCGTAGCTAACACCACACCCAGTGCTATGGCACTGGTGTGCTTGCCGCCTCCCTCTATATGCAGTGCAGATAGGAACAACACCGACTCGAACACCTCGCGGAACACCACAAAGAATGAAAGCGTAAACAAGCCCAACAAACTGCCGCTGCTTACCGCACCTTTTACTAGGCTAGTAACATAAGCCTTCCACTTACCTATCTCGCTTTTGCCATGTAGCCAAAAGCCGATGTACAACAACATACATACTGCCAATAACGACACCGCACCTTCAACCAATGCCATTTGCCCCATTCCGAAACTCAATAGCTTGCCGCTAAGTATCCATAGGAAGATGCCGACAGCCAAGGCCGTCAACCAACCTGCATGTACCCACTTGGTAGCGCCTTGTATGTTGCTTGCTTTTAGTACCGATAGTATTACTAGTATAACCAGGAACGCCTCCAGCCCTTCGCGCAACAATATGCCAAGGCTCATTAGCAATGATAGCCCGAACGAGTACTCGCGCTTCTCTAGTATCTTGCCTACTTCGCCTAGGGTGGCATGGGCAGTATTTACGGCAGCGCTCACTTCTTCTACACTAGCGCCGTTGCCCATTAGCTTGCGCACTTGCTGAAAGTGTGCTTCTAGCTTATCGCGCAGCGCTGGGTCTTCGGCGTTAAGCTGTAGCTCTATCGGCTCTACACCCTCAAGGTATGATAGTGATGCCGATTGTAACGCAGCGTCTTTATTGCCATTGGTGTAAGCTGTCAAAGCTTCATTCATATGCTTGGTAGCTATAGCTAAAAAGGTACTGTTGCTAGTTACGGGTTGGTTGTGGCGCAGGGCGGCCAATGCCTCATCATTCAAGCCAAATTGCTTCTGCAACTCGGCATCGTTCAGCGTAGCTATTTGCTCTAAGCTTATCTTGCTAATGGCATCGTTATATTTAGCGGCATCTGCCTTAGGGTGGCGTATGCTCAATATATAAAACGCCAGGTCCCATACCTCTTCATCTTCCAGCGCAGGGTGTGCCAGCATACCTGTACCCTCTATGCCTAGGCGGATGGTGTTAAATGCGTGTGCAGCGCCTATCTCGCTCATGCGCTCCGCATCGTGAAAGTTGCGCGGCGCAGGGTCTAGCTCCTTGCCTTCTGGGCCATCGCCAAGGCCAGTTGCGCCATGGCATTTGGCACATTCTGTTATATACAGTTTTTGCCCTGTTGCTATATCGGGGTATTTGGCAGGGGCAGTTTTTAAGCCTGTTATAGCCTGTATTTTCTGCTTGGCCTGTGTGGCTACTATAGTTACCGAATCGGGGCTGGCCTTAGCTTTTATTAAGCCAATTACATTATACACTAGCTGCCCCACCTCAGCCGAGTCGGCATCGCTCCACTGAGTTGAAAAAGTGGTGAAGTATTTTTCGGCGCTGGCGCTAAACTCCAGCATTTCGTTGTACTCGCTTTGGCTTACTACCTTGCCATCTTTCACGGCGTGCTTATAGTCGCCGCCCAGGTAGTTTAGGGTGTGTATCAATAGGCGGCTTTGCTCGCTATTGTTAGCGTGTGCTATAATGCTTAAAGATGAAAGAAGCGCAAAAGCCCAAAACCTAATTATGCCCATCGAAATAATCAATTTAGATTTAGTCTAAACAGGCGCGAAGGTAAAAGGTTCGGCGATATGTACTAATGATTTACAACAATAAATGACTTGCTATTTAACAAGTCGGGCAAATTCGCCGTCGTACCTGGTTATTTGCTCGCTCCAGTCGTATTTGGCGGCATACTGCTGCGTATCCATTACGCGTAGGTATTTTACATCCCATATACGGCGTTGCAGCTTGTTTACAAAGTCTTCCTCATCGTAAAAAAAGGTGTTGTGATACGCCGCAGGTATATGCTCGGGGTATGCCAAGCGTTTAGGCAGGTAAGGCACTACGTTGCAATACATGGCCTCTATTACGCTTATGCCAAAAAAATCTTGCACCGAGGTTACGGGCAGCACATCGGCAGTCCAAAGCCACTTGCAATATTCCTCGTAGCTTTCGGCATAGCCCCAGTGCAGTATATGGTCCGCCAGTTTCTCTTTGGCTATGTCGAATATCTTAGGTCTCTTCTCGTAGCTTTCGCCTAGCACCACTAGGTTAAAGGCTATGCCGCGTTCCGATATTTCTATCAAGGCATTGAAGAAGCGCTCCGGGTTTTTATCATACTCCCACCTGTGGTTCCATAGTACCACGGCGCGCAGGGCCTTCTCTATCTTTTCTGGTTTATGCTCGGCCAGCTTTTTCAAGTTCAATGCCAACGGCAATACCGACGATTTGCTTTTAATCAACTCAACGGTATCGAAGTTGTTGTTATCGGGGAAGCCGTTCAAAAAACTTGGTAGCTCATTGATAAATGCTTCTTGATGATATTGCGAATTGAAGAAGATATGGTCGGCGCTTAGGCACGATGCATAGTTGATGAAAGCATAGTGGTTGTCGCGCTGTAGCTTTACATCCCTATCGGTGGGCGACCACGGGTAGTTCAATTGGTTTTCGTGGAAGTAAATGGCCGTAGGTATGCTATGCGACCATGCCCTTGTTAGCGACATAAACAAACTCAAGTCCAGCATATCGGTTGCCAGTATCAAGTCGGGTTTGTTGCTGGTGTTATATCTCTTGTTGGCCTTATCGGCTAGGCTTACTGCACCGCCATGCATACGCCACTTCCAGTAGTGCCCGCTTAGCGATAGTATCTCTACATTATGGCTGCTGAACTGCTTCAACTCATCGGCCCATTTTTTATGCGAGCCCGTGTAGAAAGGTTCTACTAATAATATATTCAGCCTTGTTGCCACTGCGTGTGAAGGTACATAGAATAGATTTTAGATGCTAGGTATTAAACGACAGATAAAGTTAGGCGCAAACCTTTTTATTCCCCCTCCTATTTATAGGAGGCGGTTAGGGGGTGGTCTATAAAACGAATGAGATAAAGTCCACAGTAGGCTCGCACGTGGTGCGCGTGCGAACGAGTAATGCACAACAGCACCGCGCCAAAAAAGCCTTTGTATTAATCCACTTTATCCGCGTTATCCGTATCATCCGAGTTCCGTAATTCTTTGCTACTGTATCCTCTTCATGTTCACCGTAGCTATGGATAGGCGGAACTCCATTTCCTGCAGGCTGCCGTTTACATATTTGTATATGTTGCGGTTGCCCTCGCTGGTTTTAAAGTCAACCGTATTGGCATCGGGGTGCTTCAATTCGCTAAAGGTAGCATCGGCCTCGTAGAACACGCGGTTAACGTTGGTAGGGCTATGGAAGTACAACGATGCAATAGAGTAAGTGGGGGCCTCAGCCATAGTGCGCTTGCCTGTGTTAGATGATACTTGATACACCTTACCATCCCAGCTTATTACGCACCACCTTTCCAGTTTGCCATTTTGGTAGTGCTTATAGTTGCTGCTTACCATCTTGCCGTTTTTGTAGCGCACTTCGTGGCGCGTTTCATCTTTGCGGTCTATCCATAGCAGCTTTATTTGTCCATCGCTGTTCATAGTTATTACCTCGGTGCTATCGGCCAGCACGGTACGCGTTACCGTCATGCGGCCCACATCGGTACCGAAGGCGCGCATACTAAACACCATTTTTTGGCTATAGCCAATGGCGGTAACAAATAGCAGAAGGAGGATGGTGGTTGTTCTTTTCATAATTACACGCGGGCAAATGGTTCTCGATACGTTGGCAGACGAATAAGTTTAGATAATATTTTAACAGATGCATAATTTTTAAACCTAAAATTTATTGCGCCCCGCCTTTTTATATTTGCGGTATGACTATCAACTGCCGCGGCACCTTGCTAAGCCTAGATACGCCCAAGGTTATGGGCATCCTTAACCTTACGCCCGACTCTTTCTTCGATGGCGGCAAGTACACCGGTGCCAATACCCTAAAACAGGTAGAGCAGATGCTAGCCGACGGTGCCGACATAATAGACATAGGCGGCATGAGCAGCCGCCCTGGTGCGGCCATTATAAGCGCCGATGAGGAACTGCAACGCATACTGCCGCAGGTACAAGCCATAGCTAAAGAGTTTCCGCAGGCTGTTATAAGTATAGATACCATACACGCCAAAACCGCCGATGAAACCCTACAGGCGGGCGCGCACATTATTAACGATATAGCGGCCGGTAGGTACGATGCGCAGATGCTTGCTACAGTAGCCAGGCACCGTGCCCCATACATTATAATGCACATGCAAGGTATGCCTGCCGATATGCAGCGCGACCCACAGTATGCCAATGTGCTAACAGAGGTAGTAGAATTTATGCGCGAGCGCGTGGCAGCCTGCACGGTAGCAGGTATTATAGATGTGATTATAGACCCTGGTTACGGATTTGGTAAAACGGTACAGCACAACTACACCTTACTGCGCAACCAGCGCAACTTCGATGTGTTCAACCTACCCATACTGGCAGGTGTATCGCGCAAAAGCATGGTATGCAAGGTGCTAGGTGTAAACCCCGATAAGGCACTGAACGGAACAACGGCTGTAAATACATTGGCACTGCTAAACGGTGCCAACCTACTGCGCGTGCACGATGTAAAAGAAGCCGTAGAGGCCGTGAAGATTGTAGCTGCTTATAAAGCCTAAGGCTTCTTCGGATTGATGAAATCTTTAAACGCTATATACATACCGCCAAACAGAAACAGGATAGATAAACCCGCCATGGCATAGGGCTGCTTGTTGCCCATTTGCTTATCAATAAAATAACCTATCAAGGCACCACCCGCCAAGCTGCCGCCTATTTGAAAACCGATGGCAGAATACTTCATATAGTTGTTCAACTTCTCGGTAGGTTTTTCATTATCCTTTTGCATAGCTGTGTGTTTGGCTTACTAAATATAGCAATCCCCGTAAAAGAGTGTGCCTGTGGGATATGAGTTAAATGTTACAGGTTGAATGTTGTAAAGTTGACAAGCCTATGCTTTATAATAATGTATAATGGCTGCGTCCTAATTTTTATGGGCCATACTGCTGCGCCCAGTGCGTACTGCTGCCTGCCACGCGCCTACAGCCTGTGGTGCCTTGCTTATGTACTCACCCTCTGTCGACATGCGTCGACATCTCCCTCTCTATAAACATAGAGGGAGAAACTTTTTGATTAATGGTACTGTTTGCATTAACGACTAAATCGTCCCCCTTTTCTTTTTAAAGAGAAGGGGCTAGGGGATGAGTTTTTCCTACTGCTTCACTAGCTTCTTTACTACACCATTGCCCACGTTTACATAGTATACACCGCTTGGTAAGTTAGCTATGCTAATTGTAGTAGATGATGTGCCGTTCATACTTTGTGTAAGCACTACACGGCCGTATGTGTCAATTATGCTTACACTGCGGCATGGTGTACTAGTGCTTATGGTTACTTGGCTATTGGCAGGGTTCGGGTATAATGCTATACCAAAGTCGCGCGGTACAAAGTTCATGCCTACCTCTACCGTATCTTCTTCCACGGCTATGGTATTTGTAGCGGTATTGGTTACTACAGGCGGGTTAAAGTCGAAGTAGATATAAGCTGTGTTGTTGATGGTAGTTCCTATTGGTAGGTCTTCTTTCAACTTCACTTTGTATTGTACATAGCCATGGCTGCCCGGTTCGTTGGTATTGCTATCGGGCAGGTTTATGAACGGGAAATTGAAGCGTACTATGTTTTCCTTTATCTGCACATTAGGCTGATGGCTATAGCTCAACAACTGGAAGGTCTCTACTTGCACATTCGCATCAAGCGTATCCATAATGTATATGTGCTGTGCTTCGGCAGTGCCAGTGTTCTGGAAGCGTACGCGGTATGTCAACCACTCCTGTGTAGTATCTATATTGCCGCTCGGGTAAGCGGTCTTGTCATTCGGGTCGTAGCTGTTTACTATATCAAAGCAATAGTAAATGTGGTTGTTACTTGTATCATTATCGCCTGCAAGCGGCGTAACGTTTACTTCAAAGCAAGCCTGCTGCCCGCTCTGCGCAAAGGTGTCTGTCTGTATAATGATGTTGAAGTCAGTAAGCGCATTGGCTGTACCGAAGTCTGCCACGTTCCAGGTAATGACGTTGTTACTTGCATTGCTCGGTGCAAGTGCATTGGTAGCAGGTGCTATATAACTGATAGGCCCGTGCAACTTAACTGTTACCGTACCGCTAACACCCTGCGCGCAGCTTGCACTGTAAAAGTTTGCCAGGTCTCCCGCATGTACATCCACCACCGTATTATTAGCGGGGCGGAATACCATAGCACTTGCCACACTCTGTGCCGCAAGGTCAAAACCTGTTTCGCATTGTAATGCAAAGTCGCGGTTAAAGTGTGTCGAATCGTTTGCTGTTAATGTGTCATAATACACACCACCTGTAGGGCAACCTATAATAAATGGCAAGCCTGTAGTATCCAGTCTTGTTTCGTAATTGCCATAAGCATTTACATCAAATGAATAATTGCCGGCGCTATTGCTGTAAGTTTGGCCTAATAATATTCCGTTGCTATATAAACTGTGCTTTAAGCCGTATTGTCCTTGGTCCGCACCTTCAAATGTACAATTGTGGTTTTTGTCATGATAGGTGCGCCCACTTAAGTCGGCGTAGGTGGCGCATCCATTGGTATTGCCGGGTACACATACAGGTATATTATTAATATTAGGTTGGCTTACGGCTGCAGTAAAATAGTTTGGCAGGCAGATAATACCTGTGTTTGAAAAGTTTATATATTGAGTAATATGTATCGTTTTAGGCAAGCAATTTAGTTGTGGGCAGTTGTGTAAAAAGGCTGTGGCCAGGGTGTCATACCACTGGCCGATGGAGGTTAAGTTAGGAGAGTTATAGCACTGAAGTTCTCTTAATTGAGGTAGAGCTGGTATAGTGTTCATTGGGTTTTGATAGCAGTGCAACACGATTAAGCCATTTGGCAAATCTGTGAATGATGACAGGTTGTTGTTGCCGCAATGTAAAGTAGTTAAATAGGGTGGTAAAGGTGGCAGGCTGCTGATATTTGTTGAATTACAATACAAATACCTGATACTCATCGGCAGTGCTCCTAAATCCCCCAAATTATTATCTGAACAGTCCAACCAAAAAAGGGAAGAAGGGAGTTGAGGCATAGTAGTGAACTGGTTACCCCTGATGTATAAGTGGGTAAGCTGTGGCAATGGCGGAAGAGAAGAGAGCAGGTTTTCGGAACAATCAAGCCACCTTAGCGTTGAAGGTAAAGATGGTAGTACACTTATTTGATTTCCGTTAACATAAAGTTCAATAAGATTTGCGGGTAAACTTGGTAGAGCCGTCAGTTGAGTCCTTCGGCATTCTATCCAAATAAGTGAATCTGGTAAAGCGGGTAAAGATGTTATAGGATTGTCACTAAAGTCTAAAGAATATATATTGTTCGGCAAACTAGGTATGGATGTAATATTGTTCATAGCACATTCCAAAGATTGCAGATTGGCAGGTAAGGCGGGCAATGAAGTAAGTAGATTGCTATCGCACACAATTTCGGTTAGCCTGGTATTATGTAACAAAGGAGGCAGGGAAGACAAAATATTGTAATCGCAGAAGAATTGCCTAAGAAAGGGCGAAAGTGGTGGTATTGAGGTAAGGTTATTATGATCCGCCGATAATATCCCTAAGCTGTCAAAATATTGTATGCCTTCCAAATCGTTTATACCTGCATGACTACACTCTACATAATCTGCACTCACTATCTCACTACACGTCGTATCCATCTGGTTACCGTTCATACAGTTGGGGTAGTTCAGCTGTAGAAACTGGACAAAAGCAGGGTCGGGTATGGTTACATATTGCGCTTTGGCGGCAAAGGTGCATAGCAGCATGGCTATGGCTAGCAGGCGTGTTTTCATGGGCTTATGGGTTCTAGCTGCAATATAGGTAAAGCTTAATAGATATAGAAATTTTATTTCAAGTTATAAGCCTACAGGCTGTTCGGCGTGGTAGCCAACAGTACGCGCTGGGCGGTACAGCACCGCGCCTATTTAGTATTCGGATAAATAGGGTAACTAGGAAAACTTGGCAGGCATTAACAGGTTTTCTGCCAGTTCTTTCAATCAACGGTGGAATGCGGGGTAAACACAGGGGTGTTACCAACTAATTTTTACAAATAATCCATATTCAATACTATGCAAGAGTCCCAGGGTAGCAGTTTTTTTGATTTTGCTACCCTGCTACCCCCCTCTGCTACACTTAAAACAAAAAGCACCCGCTTGTTTAAGGCGAGTGCTTTTCACTACTAGTTTAATATGTTGTTTGGGCTATACAGCGTTGGCCATTTTCGGCTTTGGTTCGCCTTGTACAAATCCTTGTTGGCTATGGCTTACGCTCATGCCCATGCTGCACTTGCCGTTAAACTTGGCACCCTCTTCTACCACTAGCCGCTTTATTTTTATGTCGCCCATTACGTGTGCGCTTTTGCTTAGTATCAGCAGTTCGCTCACTTCTATATTGCCCATTACGCGGCCATCTATATAGGCGTTCTGGCATACTATGTCGCCCTCTACTACGCCTGTGGTACCTAGCACTATTTTCTGTTTACTGGCTACGGTGCCGGTTACTTTACCGTCTATACGCATATCGCCATCGGTGTTTACATCACCGTTAATTACAGTGCCCTGCCCGAACTGGTTCATGGCATTTGGTCCTGCAGGTTTCTGTTCTTTTTTATTGAACATAGTCTTTAACGTTTAAGTGAAACAAGTAGGCTAAAATACAATATAATCCTTAGGATTCAAACTCTTGCCCTGGTACCACAGCTCGAAGTGCAGGTGCGGCCCCGTGCTATGCTCGCCGCTATTGCCCGCAAAGGCTATTACATCGCCTGCTTTTAGGGTATCGCCTGCCTTTTTCAGCAGTTTGCTATTGTGTTTATAGAAGGTAACTAAGTCATTGCTATGCTGTACTGCAATTACATAGCCAGTTTCAAAGGTATAGTTGGCCGATATTACCTTGCCGTTCAGCACCGCTTTTACAGGTGCATCTTGCTGGGTAGCTATGTCAATGCCGTAGTGTTCCTTGGCGGCGTTGTATTCATCTGTTACATAGCCATCTACGGGGGCTATAGGGTGCATCAGTTTTACCTCGTCGGCCATGGCGTTGCCTGCGCTACTGCTTAGCGCAAAGCTCTCTTCTTCCTCCATTTCCTTGCGCAGTTCCTTATCGGCATCGTTCAGTTCGGTTA
>JAFDYM010000516.1 GCA_018267435.1 Bacteroidota bacterium
CAAAGTGCTACACACCAATATACTGCCCCTGGCACGTACAATGTAAGCTTGATAGCAGGTAATACTCTTGGCTGTAAAGACACTGCAACAAAGCAAATCACTATAAAGGAGACTCCTAATGCCAGCTTTACAGCACCCAATGTTTGCTATGGCTCACCTACTGTATTTACATACACAGGCACAGGTACTTTAACTGCATACAACTGGAACTATGGTAGCAATGGGGCAACAAGCACTGCGCCGAGCCCTAACTATATATACACTGCTGCTGGTACTTACACTGCCACATTAGTTGCAGAAATAAATGGATGCTTTGATACCGTAGCGCAAACTACAACTGTAAACCCTACACCTGTAGCTACAACTAGTAACGATACCATGTTCTGTACAAGTGTATCTACCTTTCAGCTAATGGCAAGCGGAGGAGATACTTATATTTGGTCTCCTGCCACGGGCCTAAGCGATGTCAACATAGCCAACCCTATGGCTACACTGGCACCACCTGCAGCTGTTACTTACACTGTTGTGGTAACTAACCAGTTTCAATGCACCGATACCGAGTCGGTAAGTATAGGTTTCTTCCCTATTACACAAGTAAATGCAGGTATAGATACAAGTATATGCTTGAACCCTGGCAGCTACCGCGATAGCGTACAGCTAACAGCCACAGGTATGGTAAGCTACCAATGGAGCCCTGCCAATACACTTACTAATGGCAATATTGCCAACCCTGTATCGCGCCCCGCTGTAAATACTACTTACTTAGTAACTGGTACCGATGCGAACGGCTGTAGAAGTGTTGACTCGGTAACAGTGTTTGTGCTTGACCCACTACTGAATATAATAGTAGATGATGTAGCCAATATATGTATAGGCGATACAGGCTTCCTGAACGTAATAAACCAAGGAGCCAGCAGCTATACCTGGAGCCCCAACCAGTTTATAGTGAACGGCAGTAGCTATAGCCCCGGCTTCTACCCACCCGATACTACGGTGTATTATTTGAACGTAGACAACTACTGCTACATGAAGAACGATTCGGTTATCATCAATGTACAGCAGTTGCCAGTGCTATCTTTTATTGTACCCGATAGCCTATGCACGCGCGATGTAGAAACGCTAACCGTAAGTGGCGCACAAAGCTATATGTGGGATGCAGATAGCACCCTTACTGCAGGCATAAATACAGCTACGCCTACAATAGTACCCGACTCTTCGCAGTACTATTATGTAACTGCCACTAGCCAGTTTGGTTGCGTGCGCTACGATTCGGTATTTGTAACGGTACATCAATTACCTTATGTATATGCAGGCGATGACACCCTGATATATCGCGAAACAGAAGGAGTGTTGAATGGTATTACTGCTGCCGATTGGTACGAGTGGAGCCCAAAGACGGCCATAAAGGACGTGCACGATTTGAACAGTCTTATCAACCCTACCACATCTATACAGTATCTGCTTACGGCTATTGATACTAACGGATGTGTAAATAGGGATTCGGTAATAGTAACGGTAGAGGTGCTAACTATTGTTGACCTACCTACTGCCTTCTCGCCAAATGGTGACGGCCTGAACGATGTGTTCCACATAGTGCGCTGGCTAAACATAGAAAGGATAAAAGAGTTTGCCGTGTACAACCGCTGGGGCAACAAGGTCTTCAGCACCACCAATATATTAGATGGCTGGAACGGTTACTACCTAGATATGGAACAGCCTGTAGGTACCTATGTATGGATGGTAATAGCCAATACGCGCGATAACCAAGAGGTGCTACATAAGGGTAATGTAACCTTGGTAAGGTAGCGACATGCGAGAAAAAGCAGGAAACAAATTCGGTAAATATCAATGCCCATGTTGCGGGTATTATACGCTTGAGCACATCCATCATCGCCAGGAAATATGCGAAGTATGCTATTGGCAAGATGAATACTACACGGACCCAGATATTCCGGATGGTGGACCGAATAAGGAAAGCTTAAATGAGGCACGGGCTAACTTTATAAAGTATGGCGCTTGCAACGAGTTAAGTGTAGGTGCTGTTCGTATACCTTTGCCCGAAGAAATGCCTGACGAGGGTTAGTTGCTTTAGGAAACTGCTTAACACTCTTGTCTTCACAATTGTCTTTGTGTTCTCTGTGCACGCGGCTTTCCTCTATGGTTAATAATTGTGTTCTGTATTTAATCTGTGAATCTGTGGCTAGCATTAGTGCCGCGTTACTAACACCCCTTTTACATCGCTTTTAAATCAATTACATTAGCCGTAAATAACCCAACCGAGCTAATATGAAAAAACTGGCTATTGTATTTATATGTGCCCTTGCTTTAGTAGCATCGTGCAGCAAAAAAACTACTGCCCCTACTACCGCTACGCAGCCGCCTGCCCCTACACAGCCAGCGCCACCTAGCGCCGATGCTAGCCTTAAATTGTTTCAGGCACACTGTAGCAAGTGCCACGGCCCTACGGGTGTAGAAGGCCGCGCACCTAAGTTATGGGATATGCACCATAGCAAGGCCGAAGTAGTAGACATAATAAAGAATGGCGCAGGCCGTATGCCAGCACTTGGCGGTGACATGAGCAATGCCGAAGCAGAGCAAATAGCCGACTACGTACTAACCCTGAAAAAACCTTAATGGAAAGCTACCGCGTTATTGGATTGATGTCGGGCAGCTCGCTCGATGGGCTTGATATTGCCTATTGCGAGTTTCGCTACAAAAGCAAGCAGTGGGAATATACTATACTTGAAAGCGATGTAGCGCCCTTTACCGATGAATGGATGCAGGATATAAAAGGCCTTACAGTAGCCAATGCCAAAAACTTTTGGCAGGCGCATGTGGCATCGGGCACCTACTTTGGGCAGCAGGTTAAGCAGTTTATTGAGCAGCGCAAATTGCAAGGCAAGGTTGACTTTGTGGCTAGCCACGGACATACTATCTTCCATTTTCCCGATAAGCACTTTACTACCCAAATAGCCGATGGTGCCGCCATAGCAGCACATGCTGGCGTGCCCGTAGTGTGCGACTTTCGCAGTACCGATATAGCCAATGGTGGGCAAGGTACACCTATAGTGCCTATAGGCGATAAACTGTTGTTTGCCGATTATCGCTTTTGCCTAAACATAGGCGGCATAGCCAACATAAGTTGTAAGGTAAACGATGACCGCATAATAGCCTTTGATATATGCACCGCTAACCAAGTGCTGAACGTGTATGCCAATAGGCTAGGCAAGGAGTATGATGAGGATGGAGCCTTTGCCAAGCAAGGTATGCTGAACCAAGATTTACTTGACAAGCTGAATAGCCTCGACTTCTACGATAAGCCTTATCCAAAGTCGCTAGATAATAGCTATAGCCGCGAGGTATTACTGCCTACTATAGAGCAGTATACCATACCATATGAAAGCAAGCTGTGCACCTTTGCCGAGCATATAGCTATGCAAATAGCCAAGCATATCGACCATATAGCTGCTGCCGAAGGTGTTTCTTTTTCTGGCAATGAAAAATTGTTGGCTACAGGTGGCGGTGCATTCAACAAGCATTTGATAGAACGCATACAGGCACAAGCCAAGCTAAACGTAGTAGTACCCGATACAGAAACGGTAAAATTTAAAGAGGCATTAGTAATAGCCTTTATGGGTGTATTGCGTATGCGTGGCGAAGTAAACGTGCTAAAAACCGTAACCGGTGCTACTAAAGATAGCATAGGCGGGGCGGTTTATCTTTAGTAGGCAGTAGGCAAATTGCTTTGCTAACAGTAGGCAATTAGTATGCGCATATATGGCGTAGCTGGTAGTTAAGACTACATAGTACGGAGCCACAAAATCTTGTGGCCCTACGGAAAGTAGCGCTAGTTCGTTGCCGTTGATTTTAATCAACGGATCATTGCCTACTTCTTCATTTGCTTACTGCCTACTTTGTAATTGCCTACCGAATACTACCTTCGTAATTCATAATTCTAACTTCGTATTTCTATCGATGGTACTTGTTACTGGCGCTACCGGCCTATTGGGTTCTTATCTTGTAAAACTGTTGTTGGCCAAAGGCGAACGGGTACGTGCTATTAGGCGTCATTCTTCCGACTTATCGTTGCTTACGGGTTATGCAGATAAAGTAGAATGGGTGTATGCCGATGTGCTAGATGTACCTAGCCTGGAAGATGCCATGCAGGGCATAACACAAGTGTACCATTGTGCCGCAGTAATATCGTTTCTACCTAATGAGGTAGATGGTATGATGAAGGCCAATATAGAGGGCACCGCCAACGTAATGAACGCCGCGCTTAACGAGGGCGTGCAAAAGGTGGTGTACGTAAGCAGTATAGCATCCTTCGGTATAGCGCCCGAGGATAAAGTAATAGACGAGAAGTTTACCGACCCGAACATCAATAAAGCATTTTGGTACTACCGCAGCAAGCACTACGCCGAGCGCGAAGCTTGGCGCGCCAATGCCGAAGGATTGGATGTAGTAGTGGCTTGCCCAGGTACTATATTAGGCGCCGGCTGGTGGGATGATGAACCCAACTCTCTGTTCAAGGAAATATATCATGGCCTCAAATTCTACACCACGGCTAGCATGGGCTTTGTAGATGTGCGCGATGTGGTAAACTGCCTGTACTTGCTAATGCAGGATAAAGACAACAACGGCGAGAAATACATTATAGTAGGAGAGAATACTAGCTTTAAAGATCTGATGTTTCTAATGGCTGACACCATGAAGGTAAAACGCCCTAGCATACATGCCACACCATTTATACGAAGCGTAGCTTGGGTGGTAGAAGCATTTAAGGCTTGGTTCACCAAAAAGCGGCCGCTTATAACTAAAGAGAGTGCAGCCCTAGCCTCTATCAACTTCCGCTTTAGCAACCAAAAAATAAAGCAGCGATACAACTATAACTTCCGCCCTATAAGTCAAACAGTAGTTGATACTGCTCGCGTCTTTCTACAAACCAAAGCTGAAAGCAAAGAGTGGGGCGTGTTCGAGGAGTTGTAATAATTGTGGTGGTTATGCCTTTGAACGCGGATGACGCGGATAACACAGATAAAGGCGGATATAAAAACGAATTCAAAGAAGTAGAAGTGTGTTAAGCCGCACCTCTCCCGGAACAAGGTCCCGCAGAATTGCGGGAGGGAGAAATGATGCGATAGCATCATGGAGGGTAACGCGGCGCGGGCACAAAAAAAGTCCGATACATTAGCTGTATCGGACCTGGAAGGTGATTCGCTCACCTTAAAATTTATGGTGTGTACTTGTTGTCAATTACATCAGGCGCCGCTCCCGAGAAGGATAGGCTCCTGATGATTGCTGAGAAACTTACTCCGAATAGCTTATTCAGCCTTGACTGTTCTATATCGGTGCCTTGCGGCGTTGTTCGTTCCTACAGTTTATTTACCCTGCCTTGACTTATTATTTAAAAGCTTGTACCATACGTTTTTGCCGTACCAAGCCACCTATTTGAGGATAGTTGTGTATTAATTTACAATATGTGTTGCTAGCCCTCCACAATTTGTGGCAAGTGCCATTACACTATGTATAAATACTTGGCGCGGTACTATAGTGCCTTGCCCGTACTGTTGGTTCCCACGGGCGAACCTGCTGTAGAGCCTAGCCTTATAAAACTGAATACAATTGTTAAACATGGAGGAAGGCCGAGTACATAGAGAAATACAAAGAAACCTGAACGCTAGAACACATCAAGCAATAATTAATTCGATTTCACATCCGTGAAATCTGTGCTATCCGCGTCATCCGCGTTCTTATTCAGCAACCTGTATATCCTTCACGGCCATTTGCAAGGTAGTGTTGCCGTTCCATTCGTTTTCTTCTACATGGTAAGCAACATCAAATGCGCCGCTTTTTACAATGTTCATCTTCTGCGCCATGCGGAAGCCGATGCCATCCATGCGCTCGCCGTGGTTTTGGCGTACAGAGAATTTGATGTGGTCTTCCTTCACAATCTTGCTCCAGCCGGTATCGTACACCGCTTTAGTAACAAAGGTCGGCTTCATATTGCCCGGCCCGAAAGGTGCCATCTGCTTAATGATGTTGATGAAGTTGGGCGTAAGGTCTTTAAAGTCTATTTCGGCATCTATCTCTAGCTCAGGTACTAGCTGTGCCTCGGTTATGCGGCTGGTTACTACCTCTTCAAATTTGGCACTGAATGCCTCCACGTTTTCGGGCTGCATGGTAAGGCCCGCAGCGTACTTGTGCCCGCCAAACTGTATCAATAAATCCTTGCACTCATATATGGCTTCGTACAGGTCAAAGTTCTTAACCGAGCGCGCCGAGCCTGTTACCTTGCCATCGCTCTCGGTTAGCACTATGGTAGGGCGGTAGTATGTTTCTATCAGGCGCGATGCCACTATCCCCACCACACCCTTGTGCCACTCGGTGTGGTACACCACGGTGCTTTTGCGCTTTAGCATGGCCTCATTGTTGCCTATCATATCAAGCGCGTGCGCGGTTATATCGCGGTCAAGTTCCTTACGGTCGTTGTTATACGTATTCAGCTTAAATGCCTGCTCGTGGTTGATGGTTTGCTCGCCATCGCATATCAACAGCTTTACAGCATCGCGGGCATCGTCCATTCTACCCGCAGCATTTATGCGCGGACCAAGTATGAACACCACATCGCTAATGGTTAACTGCTTCTTTACATTGCTTATCTCTAGCAGCCTTCTTATACCCTCCGATGGGTTGGTGTTTATCTTCTGCAAACCATAGTAAGCCAGTATGCGGTTCTCGCCATTTATAGGTACTATATCGGCGCCTATGCTTAGGCAAACTAGGTCAAGGTATTGCAGGTATTTTTCTTCATCTATACCTTGCTGCATGGCAAATGCCTGTATCAGCTTAAAGCCGATACCGCAGCCGCTTAGTTCTTTATATGGATATGGGCAATCGCTGCGCTTAGGGTCAAGCACTGCCACTGCATTAGGTATTACCTCGCCAGCATTGTGGTGGTCGCAAATAATGAAATCGATATTGCGCTCGTTGGCGTAGTCTATCTTATCGTTTGCTTTTATGCCGCAGTCAAGCGCTATTATCAAGGCGCAGTCTGTTTCTTGCGCATAGTCAATACCCTTAAAGCTTATACCGTAGCCTTCCGTATAGCGGTGCGGTATATAGTAATCTATATTAGGGTAGAAATCTTTTAAAAAGCAATACACCGTGGCTACCGATGTAGTGCCGTCCACATCGTAGTCGCCATATATTAGTATGCGTTCGTTGTGTTCAATGGCAGTAGTTATGCGGTTGATGGCCTTATCCATGTCGCGCATCAAAAAAGGGTCGTGCAGCTTATCTAGTTCGGGGCGGAAAAAAGCCTTGGCATCTTCATATGTTTCTATACCGCGCTGCACCAGCATGCGGCATATAACGGGGTGTACCTTAAGGGCACTATGAAGTGCGGCTACTTTATCCTCTTCGGCAGGCAACTGTACCCAACGCATTTGCATGTGGCAAATATGGTAAAAGATGTGGTTTGTAAACGTTAACGTGCTACAACAAACTTGCGGCTTATGCTGTGGCTGCCTTGGCTTATGGTAACATAGTACGCGCCATTGCTAAGCATATCGGTAGCCAATTGGTGTGTAGCTATACCTGCATTTAGCTGCACCTGCTGCGCCGCCAATTGCTGCCCTAGCACATTGCTAAGGCTTATGTTATACAAGCCCTGTTGTTGTAGTTCAAGGTTGAGGTTAAGTACATCGCTAGCAGGGTTGGGGTATAGACTATAGCTAAATTTGGCATTGCCCGCATCGGCTATACCCGTAGCTACTATGCTTACCTCGCGCTGCAGCACACATCCTGTTTCTGTTTTAATGTATACTGTGTACGTACCCGGCTCGCTCACAGCAAACAGTGCATTGCTTTGGTAGGTAGCCCCATCTAGCGAATACTCCAATTTTGCATTACCTGCGCTGGCGCTTACTACAATGTTATATGGGTTGCCGTTCAGTACGGTGATTGTATTTACCCTTATGCTATCTACTTCGTGTAGCTCGGCGGTCCATGTGCGTTGGCAGCCTGTGTTATCCATTACACCCACGGTATAAAAGCCCGGTGCTTGGTTCAGTAGTTCAGGGTTGGTACTGCCATTGCTCCACAAAAATGTGTAATTGCTCGGGCTACCGCTTACGTTTACCATTAACGCACCGTTGCTATCACCACGGCATACTATATCTAGCTTATCTATACTTACCGTAAAGTTGCACGAATCGCAGTTGTATCGGCTCAGGTTTTCCATAGCTCGGTACAGGTTTAGCCTACCGCCAGTAACCGTTAAGTTATTCAAGCCAGGCAGCCACTCGGTACCATCTAGTATGTATTGCTTTATCAATAGTGCAATGCTATCAGGCTGCTCTTCATAGGCATCTAGCAAACTATTGCAAGCGGCTGCATATAGCATGCCCACAGCACCCGTTACGTGCGGTGTAGCCATACTGGTACCCGTAAGTGCTTGGTATATATTATTGGGGTAAGTAGAATAAACCCCTTGACCCGGCGCGCCAAGGTCAATAGTAGTTTTGCCGTAGCCCGATGGGTGTTTGCCGTCTTCGCGGTTGGTGCTGTTTACTGTCATTAGCCATTTGCTAGGGCATGCAGTAGGTATATCGCCAAATTCGTCTACATTGATATTGCTATTGCTGGTAGCACCTGAGCTAAGTATGCCTACGGCTCCCATAGAGTCATACATGGCACACCATATAGGAAAGTTGGCAGGCATGCCATTATTTACTCCAAAAGATGAGTTGGTAGCTACTACAAATGCTCCCTTAGCACCCAAGGTAGCATTGTGCAGCAAGCGTATTTCGCGCACATAATCATAGGCGGCTACCACGTTAGCCTCCTGTGTGCTAGAGTAGTCTACCGCCATTACTTTAGCACCCCAACATACACCTGCTATACCTTTACCGTTTTCGCCTATAGCTGCTGCTATGCCTGCTGTGTGCGTACTGTGGTTGGCGCTGCTATTGGTGGCATCTATGGCATCGGTATTGGAGCCTACGCTCCAGCCGCGAACATCGTCTATATAGCCGTTGCCATCATCGTCTATACCGTTGCCTGCTATTTCATTTCTATTTACAAAGTAGTTTATGTCCTCTTGGCTCAAGTCGAATTTGGCATCTATTATGGCTATCACCACTGTATCGCCATTGGCCGTTACATTATCGTGGTTTATGGCCCATGCATCGGTAGCTTGTATATCGGCACCTGCTATGGCGGCAGTCATGGTACCATCGTTCATCATATCCCACTGCACATTAAAGTACGGGTCGTTCGGCACTAATGAACGCTGCTCTATGCTATGGTTATGCTGTGCCAGCTTCACCTGTTTATTGCTACGTAGTTTATCTAGCAGTTGTGTGTGTGCTTGGCCATCTATAGTTTGTAGTAGCCATATATTCATGCGCTTGCTAAGGCACTTGCTGGTTTGCAATAGCGGCTCTTCATTTATCAGTTGCATTACATCTTGCCCTGGCTTCATCATTACTATGTATTGATGTGCTATGGCATGCTCATCTTCGCCCACTTGCGCGTTAAGCATTAGGGTACTACACAAGACCAATAAAAACAGTACGTTTTTCATTCAATTACTTAAGCTTACTAAGTTAAGACGTTTAAACGG
>JAFDYM010000517.1 GCA_018267435.1 Bacteroidota bacterium
ATATAATGCCGGTAACTAGCAGCGATAGTATAGCAAAGGCTGCTGAGGCAAACAATATACCTACTGCATTTTTGCAGCAGATGAGCCTAAATGGCAAGGCCAATTATAGATATGGGCAGAAACTTTACAGCGGTATAAAGTATAGTCATGATGGTAGAAACTATTTGGTTATAGTATCGGCTAACAATTACTATGCTACCAATCACCTTGGTTTTTTGCGCAATATATTATTGGGGGGTATTGCCTTTGTAATTCTCATTACCTTTTTGCTATCATGGTTCTTTTCTCGCAATATCTTTAATCCTATTAAGCAGATAACCGACGACGTAAACCAGATAAGCACGCATAATATGCACTTGCGCCTTGAGGGGCACGAGGGTAACAACGAAATAGGGGAGCTGAGCTCTACATTCAACGATTTGTTGAACAGGATAGAAACAGCTTTCGAAACGCAGAAGAACTTTATCAGCAATGCATCGCACGAGTTGGGCACGCCGCTTACTACTATTATAGGCGAGGCCGATATAGCATTGATAAAAGACCGTACACCCGAATACTACCGCGAAACACTGGGTAAAATATTGGAGCAAGCCGAACGCTTAGATAAGATAACTAAGTCGCTACTATACCTGGCGCAAACTGGCTATACCAATAACAAGGTTGAAATGGTGCGTCTGCGTATAGATGAACAGTTATGGGCCGTAAAGGATACTATTGAAAAGCTAAACCCAAAGAATCAAATCAATATCGATTCCAGCTTGTTCCCCGATGATCCTTTCAAGCTAAAGGTAATAGGCAATAAGCAGTTGCTACACCTTGCTTTGGCCAACATTATAAGCAATGCCTGCAAGTACTCGCACAATAAGCCTGTGTATGTAGGTGTAGCTACTACTGGCAACGAAATAGTAATTGTAGTAAAGGACCAAGGTGTGGGTATACCGGCCAATGAGTTGCAGTTTATTTATGATCCGTTTTTCCGCGCCAGCAATACCTTCAATTTCGAAGGCTACGGCATAGGCTTGCCTCTTACCCGTAACATCATCCGCCTGCACAATGGCACGCTCGATGTAAGCTCGGAAGTAGATAAAGGCACTACGGTGCAAATAAAACTGCCTTTAGCGGTGGTGCCTAGCCCTATGGTATAAAGGCGTGCCGAGGGGTCGGGATAAACTGTGGCAGACTAACTTATAAGCATAAGGCAACAGTATGGCCATCATGCTTTTAACATCCTTTGCATTTGTTGGGCGCAATTCTAATCGCTTTCTAATCTCCTTCTTATACAGGCTTAATATGCCCCCTGCACATTTGTATCCGTAACAGTTGATGCATTGGGGTAAATGGAAAAGACGATATTAATACCTATTGATTTTAATGTGGAGTGCTTGAATACTTTGAAGTTGGCACTTAGGAGAAACGAAGATAACCTAAATACGATTGTGTTGATGTACACGCACGTAAGCAGTAGCTCTATAACCGACTTGCTGTTTAGTCCTCAGCACAAAGTGTTGGATGCTATGCGCACCAAAGAATTTGACGATGCGTTGGCAATAATTGAAAATAGGTTCGAGCGCAGTATAAAGCATATAAAGCTGCGCATGTTTAGCGGGTATAACATAAGCGCCTTCGATATGTTTTTGAAGGGCAACAAGGTTGATGAGATATATGTGCCAAAGGCGTATGGGTTAAATCCGCCGACAGGGTTTGATCCACTGCCTTTGATACAGAAAAGTACACTGCCGGTGTACGAAATAAATTGGGAAAGCAATGCTATAGTGTATCCTATACACCAGTTAGGGCCACTGTTTAGCAACTAGATATATAAACTGCTCTTCGTCGTTCTTTTTAATGTCAAACTAAGAAAGCCCTACATTACGGTGTAGGGCTTTTCTGTTATTGTCAATTAATAGCTCAATCTTGAATAAGGCAATTATTTCTTGTTGTCTTTGCCAAGGTTTTCTATGGCTGCGCCTAGTTCATCCATATCGTGGTTAAATTCGCGCTTAAAGCTTTCCCAGTCGCTGCGCTCGGTTTCGTAGCCTACTAGGCGTGCACGTAATTGGGCATTTTTCTGCTCAAGTTCGTCTATGCGTTTTGCACGTTCTGCATCAAGTGGCTTGCCACCGTTGCCTATGTTTTTACGCAGTTGCGCTATACGCTCTTCGTTCATTTTAATGCGGTTTTCTACCTCGGTGCGGTAGGCCGGGTACTCGGCGTTAAGCTCGGCTTTTGCCTCGCTAAGTTCTTGTTTTGCCTCTTGCACTTCTTCTTGCGCATCAGCTACTTTTTCTTGTTTCGATTCGCACGACGTAAATACGAACGCCGCAAGCATTACATTGAATGCTGTAGTGAAAAACATCTTTTTCATATCAATTGTTTTATAATGGGGTTAATTAGTTATAAGCCCATATGTAAAAAGCTGTGCCACTAGCTACGTGTATAGCGGCATGTATAAACGAAAAATGCCGCCCTTCTATGGGCGGCATTTTGTCGGAAATATAAATTGGCTTAATACTAAGCGTTAGTTTCAGATGCTGGAGCTGCAGGCTTAGCGGCTTTTTTAGCGGCTGGTTTCTTTGCAGTTTTCTTAGCAGCAGGCTTAGCTGTTTTTTTTGCAGCAGGTTTTGCAGCAGGCTTAGCAGCAGAAGCGCCTTTCTTTACAGTTACTTGGCCTTCAAGCTTAGTAATTTTCTTCTGTAGGCGGTCTATTTCAGCGTTTGTAAGCTTTACGAATTTATGTACAGTTTCGTTGTACTTAGCTTCGATAGCTGGGCGTTGAGCCTCTACTTTCTTAAGTGCTTCAGCTACTAGTTTCTTGCCGTCAGCTTCGCTCACTTTGCCTTTTTTTACTAATTCGTTTACGCCTTTCTGTACCACTTCAGCAGTGTGTGCAGCTAAGCCAACACCTGAGTAGAAGTACTTCTTCAGGTTTTCCTGTAGGTTGTTTGTTGCCATGTTAGGATGGTTTTAAAATTGGTTATTAAAAATATTTGATAGGGGTATAGCACAAGCCGTGCCAACTACTTTCTTTTCTTACAACAAAA
This sequence comes from Bacteroidota bacterium, assembly GCA_018267435.1. Classification (GTDB taxonomy): domain Bacteria; phylum Bacteroidota; class Bacteroidia; order Chitinophagales; family LD1; genus Bog-950. The sequence goes on from JAFDYM010000517.1 coordinate 3,042, forward strand.
ATACACACGCGCATCAATAAAACGAAAAAAATAAGTTAAGCAAATGGAATAAAATACCTATGCCACATATGGTTTTACGCAATGGTGACAGAACAATACATGCGGTCAAAATTTAATTCAAACAGGTTCTACATGGCAGCAATACTGTCAGCGCATAATGGCAGGCGGCGCAATAGCGGCGGCTGTTTTGGCTTATCTAACAAGGGTAGGGAAGGAGAGCACTGGGTAAATGCATAGCCACGAAGGCATAAAGACACGAAGAGAGATTCAGCGAAATGGATGATGCCATGCTAGTAGCAACATATTTCTCCCTCAGCATGACGTAGCACATAGGCTAAAACGAAAAAATATTCTAAACTTGATGTCCCAACCGATACCCGTATGCTTAAACCCTTGGAGTACGCCTATTTTGCCACTGCCATAGTAAACCTTATGGCGGTAACGGCCCTTGGCAGCAATGCTGCATCGCCCGATAACCAAACCTGGCAAATGCTGCATTATATCAGCAAGCCCTTGTTGATGATTATCTTAATCCTGTTTTACGCCACCAGCATAGTGCGCAAGCCTAACAGCTTCCACAAAATGATGATAGCGGCGTTCTTTTTTAGCTGGATAGGCGACGTGGCTTTGATGTTCGTACATGTTAACGAGAATTTCTTCCTAGTGGGGCTGGTTGGGTTCTTAATTACCCATATCCTATACACCATTGTATTCAGCAAGGTAAACCAGCCAGAAGTGGCGCCCATACTGCCGAAGAAATTTTGGGTGGCGGTGCCTTTAGTAATATATATGGTAGCCTTGCTAAGTATGCTAGTGCCTGCCATAACTTCCGTAGATAAGACCAAACCCTTCCTTATACCTGTATTAGTGTACTCTACCGCTATAGCTATTATGGTACTGTTTAGCATCAACCGTTTCCGTAGGGTAGGCGATAGCAGTTTTGCCCTAGTGTTTGGTGGCGCGCTGCTGTTTATGTTTTCCGACTCGCTGATTGCCATCAATAAATTTATGACGCCGCTGCCTTTAGCTGGCTTTTTTATAATGATACTGTACATTACCGGCCAATGGCTAATAGCCAAAGGCGCCTTAAAGCAACACCCACCCCGCGAGCAGGAAGCACGCTAAGAGATTGATTGTTTGACTTGGAAATAAAATGTGAAGAAACATGTATGTAGTAAAGGATAAGAAGTTTGCATCGCTGAACGAGTACTTCGATTATATTGTAGAAACGGTGGGCTTTCCGCCAGTGCACACCTATTTTAAAAATGATACCATTATATCGGACGGGTTGAAACTGCACGTAGATGTGTACGAGTACGACGCTATGGCACCTACCCTAGTGTTTATACCCGGTACTGCCATGTATGCCTTGTGCTATGGCGAGCTGCTGTTCAAAATAGCGCAGCAAGGGTATAACATTGTGGCACTTGACCCACGCGGCCACGGCCGCAGCGAGGGCCTACGGGGCGACTATACTATTGATGAGTTGGTGAGGGATGGACAGGCCGCCGTAACCTATGCCACACAGCGATTCAATAGCAAGGTAAGTGTAATGGGCAGCAGCCAAGGCGGTATTGTGGCCTTTTACATAGCTGCAAAAGATAAACGCGTAAACAGCGTTATATGCCAGTGCTTTGCTGACCTTACCAGCGAGGATACCCTACAGCTGGCGCGCCACCCGCGCGTGTTTAAATACCTAAAGCTATTGCTAGTAAAAGCAGGCGATGCCCTGCCTAACCCTCAAATACCTATTACCAGCTATATAGACCTAGAGAAGATACCTGTGCGCTACTTCGGAACAGCAAAGGCGTTTATGGATCTGGACCCATTGGTGCTTAAAACTATATCGCTGCGTGCGCTGCGCTCGCTGGCGCATACCGAAATGGCCAAGCCCGTAGAGAAAATAAACACCCCCGTATTTGTATTGCAAGGTACGGCGGATAGCATTTTTCCTATTACGTACACGCAGAAGATATATGACCGCCTACACGGCATGAAACGCTTTACCAAATTCCCAGACCGCAGCCATGCCCTGCTACACGAGGATATAGACGGCGTACTGCCCGAAATAACTACTTGGTTAAAGGATGTGTACCACCTAAGCTATCAACACCAGTTAGGGGCTTAAGCATATACATAAAAAAGGCGCACGGTTGCCCGTACGCCTTTGTATTATTTAGGCACTACAGCTTAGTTCTGCTCGCCTTTGTTGTTATCGCCCTGTTGTTTCTTCATTACTTCTTTCAACAGTTCCATACCAAGCAAGCCGCTTATGGGGCCGTTGGGGCCTTCACCATTGCTGCCGTTTATCAATACTTCAGGTATTACCTTAATCTTGTTGGCACCTATGGCTTCGGTAATCTTCAACTGGGTAAAGTTGTTGCCGCCCATCGCTTCTACCGATAGCTTGTAAGCTTCCGCGTTCGACTTACCGATGGCCAAAATTTTCTCCGCCTCGGCAGTACCCGTTTTCGAAATCTTTTCCGCCTCGGCGTTCGCCATCAGTTTTACCTGTTCACTCTGCGCCTGTGCGGTAAGCTTGGTTCTTTCAGCTTCAGCCGAAGCAAGTATCTTAATCTTGTCGCTCTCTGCATTACTTTGCAAACGTACCGAGTTAGCTTCACCCGTAGCCTTCTCAACCGCAGCATCGGCTATGCGCTTAGCAATAACCACACCTTGGTCGGCCTTTACAATGTCCTTCTGTATCTCGGCAATAGCGGTTTCTTTTTCTAATGCCTGCCTTCTTTCTTGTGCCTTCTTCTGTGTTTCGTAGGTTACGGTTTGCTCTTCCGCTATCTTACGGTCGGTAAGGGTTTTCATCAAGCTTTCTGGCGGAACGATGTCACCTATCAAGGTATCGACCGCAAACACGTTGTATTGCTCCAATACATGACCAATATGTACACGTGCCGATTCCTGCCTTTCTTTACGCGAGCCTAAGAACGATATCACATCGCTATCCTGCGCACTGTTACGGAAGTAGTTACCAATAGTAGGTTCCAACACTTGCGATACCAGGTTCACCATGCTACCGAACCTTGCTATTACCTTCGGTGCCTCGGTGGCAGGTATATGTATAATCTGCGACACATCAAGGTTGAAAGGGAAACCGTCTTTACTACGTACCGTTATTGTACTTAGGTTTTTATCTAGCTGGTGGCTTTCGCTGCGCGTATACGCCCAGTTCAACACCAAGTTTGTAGTGGGTACCAGTTCCACACGCATAATGTACGAGTTAATAGGATATTTACCTGGGCCGTATGGTTCGCTCCACACACCTTTGTATCCTTTCTCTACTATATTACCGTGTTTAAATTCAACACCGCTCAAGTCCTTACCATCGTCACCCACATAAGATATAACTACACCCACGTGACCGATAGGTATCTCTGTCATGCGTGTTTGTTCCAGTTTAATAAACCAAGGGTTCAGGTTATATGAACCTGCCAGTATTACCTGCGGCTGCAAACCACGGTTACCACCTTGCTCCAAAAAGCTATCCGTATCTTGGAAGTTGTTGTGGCCATCTATAGCCTTACCTGCAATTTGACCTGCCGGTATAGTTTCACCATCAAGCGTGGTAACTATACCCACCATGTTCTCTTGTATATGGGTCATGTCGGTTATTACCACATCGAACAAGAATGAGTTGATACGATAAGTACCTGCAGATAGCACCGCTGTTTGCCTACCCTTGCGACCACCGTTGTTCATAAAGCCTACGGCATCTTGGAACGAGTCGCACTCAACCCTGCGGGCCAATATGCGGCCTGTTTCCAGTTCCTTACCGTCTTTAGCCAATAGCAAACCAATTTTACCGTTAGGTATTACTATAAAGGGCTGCAGGGTAATTTCGTACTGCCATACCCAATACCAGAAATATATACCGGGCGCCAGCGTAGCTGCTTGGTAACCCGCTTCGCCACGTGTGGCTATAATACGGCCTTCGGGCAATTGTTTGTTCTCGCCGAATAGCACGAACTTTTTAGTTACAAGGCCTATACGGTCTTCGGGTACTATAACAATACCGAATAGGCGGAATACTGCGCGGTAAAACACCGCCGCAAGAATTAATAATACTACAGGTATAATAATGTAGAGTAGCATTGATGGGTTCATAGTTATGATTTGTGTGTTTTTGGTTAGAATAAAAAGATATTGGAAAATGCAATGGCAAGGCATAGCCGTGGCTGTGCTATACTTAGATTATAATGAAAAGCTGGAGTGAAGCTAGGGTATGGATATATGCAATCATCCGTACAGGTGTATAGATATACATGCTTACAATCTCAATTCAAAAAATGTATCTATGGTAAAAACAGAAACGATTGTGCCTTGTGTGTAGGTTAGGGCACTTATGGAGGTTTCATGATAGGGTTAGGTTACAATTTAGTTACAGGTATAAAGACGGCTATATGTACCTGAAATTTTAAAGCCCTGCCGAAATATTTTCAGCAGGGCTTTAATTACTTGATATTGAGCAGGAAAATCGTACTATTTGCCCGAGAAGTTTGCCTTGCGTTTTTCCAAAAATGCAGAAGTACCTTCGGCAAAATCGTTAGTGGTTACGCACTTGGCAAACAATTCTATCTCGGTATCGAAACCATCTATGCCATCTTTAAAGTGGGCATACACGCTCTCTATTACCTTGGCTATAGCCACAGGTGCCTGCGCATTTATTTTAGCCATTATAGCTTTACAGGTATCCATTAGTTCTACAGTTTGTACCACATCGTTTACAAGGCCAAGCTTCAATGCACAAGCTGCATCTATAGTATCGGCAGTCATTAGTAGTTCAAGTGCTTTGCCTTTGCCTATAAGCTGGGTAAGGCGCTGTGTGCCGCCGTAGCCAGGTATTATACCTAGCTTCACTTCTGGCTGGCCAAACTTGGCATTTTCGCTGGCTATACGCAGGTGGCAAGCCATAGCAAGCTCGCAACCTCCACCTAATGCAAAGCCGTTAACGGCTGCTATAATAGGCTTAGGGCATTGCTCAATTTTATTGAATACTTCGTGGCCACGCTTAGCCAGTGCTACGCCGCCCGCTTCGTCCATACCTTTAAACTCGCTTATATCGGCACCCGCTACAAACGATTTAGCACCCTTACCTGTTATAATTACTCCCCTTATCTCGGCATTGTTGTACACTTCATCTATAGCCGCAGCTAGGTCGCTTATCACCGCCTTGTTAAGGGCGTTCAGCTTGTCTTCGCGATTAATGGTAATAATAAATACACCGTTGCTTAGTTCGGTAAGTAGCGTTGAATATTGGCTCATTTTTTCGATTAGGTTTTTATGCGGCATCAAAAGTAAGTACTGTGCCGAGAATGCAAAACTGAATTTTGGCAGGTAAGTGGTAAGGGGTAGCTATCATGTGGTTTTAACAAGCAAATTGTAGAATAGTTATATTGGCACTACCTATGTCACTATTCAAAAGGGTTTTCGACGCTATTCTGCATACCTTTTTTCTTACGGCTCTTCTAGTTATGGTTTGCTTTTTTGCTGGCCTATTTAGTGGCTTAGGTTTACTTGGCATTGCATGGCTACTCAGCTGGGATTTAGATGGTGGATATTATGCATATTTCGGTGCTTCGGTAGCCATGGCATTACTAGTATACGCCTACTTGCACAGGCATACTTTAAGCGAAAATATTTTCGATAAGCGCGATAGGTTTGTATGGCATATATCGTTTTGGACCATCAGCCTACCATTGGGTGCTGTGTTAATTTTGGTTTGGTACGCTTTTGTGCTTGAGGAATGGAGGTATTGGAACGATAACAGAATCGGTTCGGTTAAGGAATTGGCAGAACGTTCGGGCGATTTGCAAGGGAGCACGCTATTGCTGGACTCTATCACATTTAAGAATGATGTAGCAGAATTACAAAAAGATGCGGAGCTTGACTGGAGAACATTGACAGATAAGGAGGGTGGCTTTACCATTAAGTTCCCTAACATGCCCATCATCAAATCGGGCGGTAAAATGAATGCAGATGGCTCATACACACTAACTAAATACAAGGCCGACTTTACTGATAAGATAAATGTAAACTACGATTACGAGATAACGTACTACAACGTACCCGATGCCTTATCTATTACGGACATGTTTGATGCGATGGAGAAATCGTATACCACAGGCGATGTATCATTAGTAAAAGATGCACAAGCCAGCGGCTACATAGCCAGAGATATAAGGACAAATGACGATGACCATATACAGTATACCAGGCTAGCCTACTATCGGTCTACGCTATACATTATACGGGTGGTAGCCCCTGCTAGCGATGTAGATAATGAAAGCGTAGCATTCTTCTTCAATTCGTTTCAGCCTTTGTAGAAAACTCCCTAATCCATTTTTTCTTTCTTCGCCTCTATTTCTATCGTAAAATACTGGCGCAGTTCGTCGCGCCAGTTTTCTTCTGCTTCAGCAGCATCAATTGCTGTTTCTGTAAAACTTTGAATATCGAAAATGTATGCGCCATCTGTCTCCATGCTCCGCGTATAGCCTTTGCTTTTATCGGCATCTAGCAGACATATATATTCAGTAGTAGTGAAGGATATTGGCTTATCATCCTTCGGTGCTAGTTCATGCCTGAAGCTGCGCACCAAGCGCATTTTATCGCCTGCAAAAAAGTATTGCTCGTTCCCGAATCCATACTCGCCTTCGTCATGTTTTACAATGTACAAGTACTCATCGCCCGCCGTATCCTTTAGGCATTTGTATCTGTAGCAGGCATCGCCTTGGCAATATACTTCGCTTACATCGGTAGCCTTTACGCTCGGCCTTGCCATAAACGCATTGATGTACGCATCCATATCTAGGTAATTGGCATTTATTCTGAACGAGGATAAATCTTTCAGCAAATCTATTTGGCGCACGCTAGGGGGCGTAGCAGCGGAGGTGTCGTATGCTACTACCTGCGGCGGCCCTGTATTTTCAAGCGGCTGGTTGCAGCCAGCTACAGTTAGTATGAATAGTAAAAAGATAAGTGCGATTTGGCTTAGGCCCATAGCTTAAAAGTAAATACTATATCTGAATTTGGAAATATAGTATGCCGCTATACGGAATGGTTTACTCTTGTAGGTCTGCTTTGATGTATGGCTTCAAAATAGCAGCTAACTCAACAAATTCATTTGTGCCATTGTGGTGTAGTGG
>JAFDYM010000518.1 GCA_018267435.1 Bacteroidota bacterium
CTTATATCTCATTCTTTATTTATTGGGAAAGCGAAAGCCAATACGATGGCGCCGCCTTGCAATACAGTACAGATGGCGGTGCTACCTGGGGCCCGATAGGCTATGCAGGTAGGCCTGTAAACTGTATGAACCAAAACTGGTATAACACAGCAAGCATTCCTAACCTAAACGGCCTTGCCACTTTAAGCGATGGCTGGACTGGCACTACGAAAAATACACAAGGTAGCTGCCAAGGCGGCGGTGGCAGTGGCGGTTGGGTTACCGCCATGCAGTGTATGCTAGGGCTTAAAGGCACCAACAACGTAAGGCTACGCTTCATTTTCGGCGCAGGTACCGCGTGTAATAACTACGATGGTATTGCTTTCGACAACATAACCATAGGCGAAGCCCCACCTAACCAAATAGACTTTACCTATACCTGCAATGGCAATACGGTAAACTTTACCAACTCGTTACTAAGCTCGTGCCCTGATACCTTAAGGTGGACCTTTAGCGATGGCGGTACTGCCACGGGTTTAAATACTACGCATACATTTCCCGGACCAGGCACTTATACTGCTACGCTGTATGCAGGCGGCCCATGCAACCCATCAACTACCGTAAGCAAGCAATTGCAGATAATAAGTACCAGTCTTACCACTCAAAACGCTACTTGCGCAGGCTACACCGATGGCAGCGCCAGCGTAACAGTAACACCTGCGGGTGCTTACAACTATACGTGGAGTACCACACCTGCACAAACTACCGCCACAGCCACTAACCTAGCAGCGGGCGACTACGCGGTAACTGTAAGCAGCGCCCTAGCGTGCCCTACTATATTGCAAGCTAGTATAGGCGAACCCTTAGGGCTTGGCCGCACACTAAGCAGTAAGCCCGATACCTGCGCAGGTGCAGGCGGTACAGCCAATATAGATGTAACAGGCGGCACGCCACCTTATACTTATGCATGGAGCAACGGCGCAGGCAATACCGATAGCCTTAGCAACCTAAATACTGGCAACTACATAGTTACCATTACCGACTTTGATGGCTGCAGCGTAAGCGACACCTTTAGCATAGGCTACCTACAGGGCTTAGCTGTAAACTTTACCGAGGTAAAAAATGTAAGCTGCTATGATGACCGCAACGGAGCCATAGCAACAACCATAATAGGTAATGGTGTACTACCTTACATATACCAGTGGAGCAACCTTGCCAATACGCCCAACATAACTAGGCTAGATACTGGCACCTATGTACTAACCGTAAGCGATGCCAATGGATGCACTGTAGAAGACAGCGCAGTAATAACCAAAGAAGTTTGTACCTCGTATGTATTTTTCCCTACGGGTTTTACACCAAATGGCGATGGCATAAACGATAGATTTAAACCTAAATACAGCGAAGACCTAAGCCAGTACACAATACGTGTATACAACCGCTGGGGCGAGCTGGTGTACCAAAGCAACGATATAAACGAAGGTTGGAACGGCTACTACAAAGGCTTGCTACAACCACTAGGTGTATATGTATTCGTAAGCGAATACAGGTTTGGGCAAGAAAAAATACTACAGGCTTCGGGCAACCTTACCCTGCTTAAATAACTACTTACGCAGCCCCCACCATATCATAGCGGCATTAAATGCTGTAACCGCAAAACCAAGCAAACACTTAATGTGGCTATTCTCGGTATAGTCGGGCAGTTCGCCCTGTATCATCTGCATCGATTTCTGCCACATCAGGTATACATCGCTTACGTAGTAAGCATCGGCCAGTATAAATACGGCATATATACCAAAGGCAATTACATAGGGAAGAATAGCGAGCTTCTTCAAGCTTTGCGAATAGGCATCAGCCAATACCACCAATATCAGGAACGAAATATTCAACAGAAAGTAGAATGTAGAATGATAGTTGTTATAGCTAATATTTGCTTCTTCGGGTATTTCGGTGCTACGCAAAGTGTATGTTTCGAAAAACGACAAAGCAAACAACACAACAAACACCGCCCCTGCCACATAGCTAAAAACCCTCAACGCCTTTTTAGGGTCAGGGTTAAGTATAGATGCCGCCGTATGGGTGCGCTTGTACAACACACCTAGCATAAAGCCTATAGCGGCTATCAATATGTATATGATTAGTGAAAACATGCTTTACTCTAGTGCTCTATCTATTATGTTTTGAGGTAATTGTTTATTTGTTTTTGCCCCAAGCTCGCGCATTTTTTCGGCGCGGCGTACAAGATTACCAGTACCATCGTACAGCTTTTTCATAGCCTCGGTATAGTCGCTTTTGGCACCATCCATCTTCTTACCTATTGCCAACAAGTCTTCGTAGAACGACACAAACTTATCATACAACTTACCACCTTCCTCAGCTATCTCCAAGGCATTGCGCGTTTGGCGTTCCTGCTTCCATATACTGGCTATGGTGCGTAGTGTGGCTAGCAAGGTAGATGGGCTAACTATCACCACCTTTCTATCCCATGCAAAGTTAAACAACTCGTTATCGCTTTGCACCGCTAGGCTGAACGATGATTCTATCGGTACAAACAGTAATACAAAGTCAGGAGTATCAATACCCGTAGCAGTTTGGTAGCCTTTATCGCTTAGCAGTTTTACATGGCTACGTAACGACTCTACGTGCGCCTTCAAAAACCTTGCGCGGTCTTCGGGTGTAGCAGCGTTTACACAAGCCTCATAAGCTACCAACGATACTTTCGAGTCGATGATGATGTGTTTGTTATCGGGCAGCATAACCACTACATCGGGGCGTATCTTTTCGCCGTTTGCATTGTTGGCGGTAAACTGTGTGCGGTACCCTTCGCCTTCTACCAAACCTGAACGCTCCAATATTTTTTCCAACACTAATTCTCCCCAGTTACCTTGTTGCTTGTTATCGCCCTTCAATGCAGTAGCTAGGTTGTTGGCTTCTTCGCTTATCTGTTTGTTTAGGTCAATAAGGTTCTTTATCTCCGTCTTCAGCGTTATGCGCTCGTTCGATTCTGTTTTGTAAGCATGGTCTACTTTCTGTTCAAACTCCTTCAACTTTTCTTTAAAAGGGTTTAAGATAATATCGAGGTTGTTCTTGTTCTGGTCGGTAAACTTCTGGCTCTTTTCATCTAGTATCCTGTTCGCCAGGTTTTCAAACTCTTTGGTAAAGCGCTTGTTTAAGTCTTCTATCTCAGCCTTTTGTTCAAGCAACCTTTGGTGCAGGTTATTATTATCGGTTTGTGCTGCAGCTAGTTCGCCATTCAGCTTGGCTATGGTATTCTTCTCGCTATTCAGTTTTATCTCGCTGCTTTCGTTGGCGAGGCGTAGTTCGTTCTTTAGCTCAGCCACATTGCTTTCCAGCAGGCGTCCTTTTTCGGTAGCGGCACTTAGCTGTGCGCCAAGGCCGTTATCGCCCTTACTTTTTACAAAGAAAAAAGCCAAAGCAGCACCTATAGCTACCCCGACTATTAAAAACACAATTTCCATTCTACTTACAATACATTTTAAGAGTGCTAAAGTTAAAAAATACGAACAATTAAGCCGCATAATTATCGTACAGAGGGTACAGCGTACACAGAGAAGAAGTGTTTTTTATACAAATTTCTCTGTGTTCTTTGTGCGCTCTGTGCGCACTATACAAGTTGTAGAGTCGAACTATTTTGCCAATTTCGCCCATCAAATGCGTGTATGAAGGTATCGCCCGATATATTTGAGAATACAGAAGTGGCATATGCAAGTAAAAGCAATGCCGAGTTGAGGAAAGCGCAAGCACTGTTTAAACTGTTCGGTAGTCCACTGCTGGTAAATACCGGTAGCGCTATTGCTAACCTGGCACTTAAGCTGCGCCTACCCGTAGCGCCATTATTTAAGTACACGGTATATAACCACTTTAGCGGCGGCGAAACATTTAAGGAATGTAAACGCACCATAGCCAAACTAGCCGAAAGCAATATAGGCGTGCTGTTGAACTACGGCGTGGAACTGAAAGAAACAGACGAAGATTTCGATACGGCATTGCAGAAAAATATAGAGGCCATCGACTTTTCGCACAAGAACAAATACATACGCGCCATATGCGTAAAGCCTACCAGCTATGGCAGGTTTGCATTGTTCGAGAAAGTACAGAACAAAGAAACGCTTAGCGCCGAGGAAACAGCACAATATGAACGCGTGCGCCAGCGCTTTGACAAGGTATGCCAATATGCGCACGATAATGAAGTAGTGCTATACATGGATGCCGAAGAAAGCTGGATACAGGATGCACTAGATGAGTTGACCAACGAGATGATGTACAAGTACAACCGCAAAAAGTGCTACGTGTACAACACCATTCAACTATACCGTTGGGATAGGCTGAACTACCTAAAAACAGAAGTGGCCGAAGCTAAGGTGCAAGGCTACCTATACGGCGCTAAACTGGTGCGCGGTGCCTATATGGAAAAGGAGCGCGAGCGCGCGAAAGAGCTAGGCTATAAAAGCCCTATACACACCAATAAAAAAGGCGTAGATACTGACTTTGATGAGGCTGTAGAATTTTGCCTGCAAAACAAGGAGAGCGTGTATGTGTGTGTGGCTAGCCACAACGAGCACAGCAACCTGCTAGCTATGCAGCAAATGGATGCGCTACACATAGCGCGCGATACACCACACGTTGTTTTTTCGCAGCTATATGGCATGGGCGACAACATTACCTTCAACCTAGCCAAGCAGGGTTTTAATACTGCCAAGTATTTGCCTTATGGGCCAGTAAAAGATGTAATACCATACTTGATTCGACGTGCGCAAGAGAATACCAGTGTATCGGGGCAAACGGGTAGAGAGCTTACGCTTATAAACCGCGAGATAAAACGCAGAGGATAATACTAATTCAATGGATTTTCTGGCAACTGATATTCGGGGTTGCTCTTGATGTATTTGCGTTCGTTATCGTTAAAGTAAAAATTAACCGATTTACCTGTAGCGCCGTCCCATATATATATTACCTCATCATTGTTCTTTACCACAAAAGGAACCATCATTACGTTTTGCGAAATACCCGTATTGGTAGGTAACTGAAAATCGCTTTTCGACTTTATAAAGCGCTTCTCCAAATTATCGTAATACCACATCATGCTAGCGCCGTTTATGGTGCTCCACACCAGTATCACCTCGCTGCCATCGTTGCCTATGTAAGGGTACATCATTACGCTACCGCCTACACCAGGGTTGCTTGGCAATTGAAAACCCTCACCTGCTTTTTTGAATTTCTTTTCTGCATTATCGAAATACCAGCTTACCGATTTGCCGCTATTGGCATCCCA
>JAFDYM010000519.1 GCA_018267435.1 Bacteroidota bacterium
ACTGTATTTGCATCGGGCTTTTTAACGCCAAGTGTCAATAACAATGGCGCGGCTTTCGGCTTGTTTGCAGCATTGGCAAACGGTACAGTGGTTGAGCTGCCGGTATATGTAGCGCCAACTGCCAAAGTGCAAGTAATACATAATTGTGCGTCACCATTGGCGGCATCTGTAGATGTATATGTGAATGGTGCACTAACCTTAGATAATTTTGCTTTCCGTACTGCTACTCCATTTGTTGAGTTGCCAGCGGGCGTACCAGTAAGCATAGCAATCGCTGGCCCTACCTCTACTTCAGTGGCCGATGCCTTGGCAACTTTCAATTATTATTCATTGCAGCGCGATGAAAACTATAGCATCATTGCTTCGGGAGTTGTGGGTACTGGCTTTGCAGCAAATCCAAATGGCCTAGATATAACTTTTGACCTAAAGGCGCTAGGTGCTGCACAAACTGCAGGTACTGGTGCTAATGTTGATTTCAATGTATTTCACGGTGCTACCGATGCACCAGGTGTAGATGTACGCCTAAGCAACGGCGGTGCACTATTGGTAAACAATCTGAAGTACGGAAACGGTACGGGTTATCTATCGGTACCTGCTGCATCATACCTTATCGATTTATTGGTAGAAGATTCATCGGCAGTAGTAAATACTTATATAGCTGATTTAAGTACATTGAGCGGCGGTGCTGCTACTGTATTTGCTTCGGGCTTTCTAACGCCAAGTGCCAATAACAATGGCGCGGCTTTCGGCTTATTCGCAGCATTGGCAAGCGGTACAGTGGTAGAGCTGCCAGTATATGTAGCGCCAACTGCCAAAGTGCAAGTATTGCATAACTGCGCCGACCCATTGGCAGCCTCAGTAGATGTTTACATCAATGGCGATTTAGCTATCGATAACTTTGCTTTCCGCACAGCCACACCATTTATTAGCTTACCAGCAGGCGTACCGGTAAGCATAGCTATTGCAGGTCCTACTTCTACTTCAGTGGCCGATGCGCTAGCTACTTTCAACTACGATTCATTACAGCGCAACGAAAACTACATCATCACTGCATCGGGTGTGGTAGGTACTGGCTTTGCAGTAAACCCAGACGGTGTAAGCACAGGTTTTCAACTATTGATAAATACACCTGCGCGCGAGCAAGCTACTAGCGGCAGCAACGTAGATTTCTTTGTAATACATGGTTCTACCGATGCGCCTACTGTAGACGTAAAAGTAATGGGCGGTTCTACAATAGTAGATAACGCGTCATACACTGACCAAACGCCATATCTAAGCGTACCTGCGGCTAGCTATGTATTGGAAGTGCAAGATGAAACTGGCGCTGCTACCTTGAAGCGCTATGTAGCCGACCTAAGCACCCTAGGTGGTGGCAGCGGTACAATATTGGCTTCCGGTTTCCTTGTGCCATCGCTAAATAATAATGGCCCTGCTTTCGGTGTTTACTTGGTAACTGCAGCAGGTGGTGCATTTACAGCATTGCCAGAGTATCAGCCATCATCTATCAACGACTTGGCAAAAGCTATCAACTTCAATATGTTGCCTAACCCTACTAGCGGTAATGTAACATTCACATTCAATGTAAGCGAGCCAACTGCCACTACTATAGATGTAGTAAATATGAATGGCCAAATAGTAAGCCAAGTATTGGATGGTACTGTAAGCGGCAAGCAGAAAATAACGGCTAACCTAAACGGCTTGGCAAAAGGAATATACTTTGTACGTGTTACTAATGGCGAGCAAACAGCTAACAGTAAGTTGGTAATAGAATAGTTCGCAACTTTTTATTTTTATCTTCTGAAACCGCCTGCCCACAACAGGCGGTTTCGCCTTTTATAGGTTGTTGTAGAATTAGGGTCGGCGTAACATTATAATGTGGTCTATTCCATCCTCATCATACACATCACCCTGCTGTAAAAAGCCAAAGCTTTCGTAGAATTTTTTGAGGTATAACTGTGCACCTATGCGTATATCTACTGCGCCGTATGTATTTATGGTTTCGGTTATTGCTTTCTGCATCAATAGCTTGCCGTAGCCGCCTGTGCGGTATTTTACCGTAGTTATTACCCTGCCAATACTTGGTTCGTTATAGCTTACGTGCGGTGGTACTATGCGCGCGTAGGCTGCTATTTCACCATCTACATAGCCAATTAAATGTTGGCAGTAGATATCCTTGCCGTCAGCATCTAAGTAAGGGCAGTTTTGTTCTACTATAAATACCTCTTGCCTTACACGCATTAGGTTGTATAGCTCAGTGCCGCTAAGCTCTTTAAAGTGTTTCAATTGCCATGTAAGCATGCCGCAATTTACTTATTTATAGTTAGCGTGCTTGTTTCTACCGTGTTCGATTCATTGCCTGCACGGTCAACTATGTGTATGGTGTACTTAGTGGTTTCGCTAGTATTGTTGTCATCTACAAAACCTTGAGGTGCTAACAGGAATGTAAGCTGCCCCGTGATGATGATATTGGCATCGTCGGGTGCTTGCTGGGGTATGCGGAACTGATAGGTGACGTTGTTGCGGCTATCGGTAATAAAGGCGTTTTTCATGTCGGGCGTGTTCTCGCCTAGGTCGCCATTGCCATCTGTGTATTTTATAGTTACGGCTACTTCGTCTTGATATTTGATAGCTGGGTTGGGGCTTATGCTAACAAACTCTATGTTAGGCGCATCGCCTATAGCAGTTTGTTCTTTGCCGCAGCCATTCAATAGCAGTGCCAATAGTGCTAACCACGGTATAAATAAATTGCTTACTGCTTTCATGTTACTGCCTTATAAAGCTATAGAATGTTTTGTACGGAGGTAGAGATTCGTTGCGCGGAAACTCGGTAGGTGTTGGCCTGCCATCGCTCACATAGTAGCGCATAAATAAGGTGTCGTTCAATGGTAATGAGGCTGTGTTTACCGTTACCAGATAGCCTTCAAAATTTCCCCCATTTACGTACGTGGCTGGCAGCGTTATAGCCGAGCTAAAATCATCGGCATGGGTAGATATTTTCAACTTGTTGTACGTTAACTGGCTTACTGGTGTAATATCATCAGTAACCTGTACGCCTATTATAAATGAGGATACGCTTGCGGGTAGGATGAATGGGTTATAGTAGATAGAATCTAGCCTATTGGTTGAATAGGTGGTTTGGTAATCGGAAGATACAGCAGCATAGTACCCTACTACAGGTTCATTGTTCGGCTGTGCTGCTACATTGCCAAACATATCTTTTGCGCCACTGCTTATCCAGCGTTCTATCAACTTGCGGCTACTATCGGGCAGGCCTACGCCAATGTTATCTTGAGGCATTATGTCGTTATTGTTTACAAAGCAGCAGTTGGTTACGCGGTGGTATAGTACCGACATATCTTTATCGTAAGGTACTACGCGGAATTTGAATTGGTTCGCTGCATTGTTTTTTACAACAGGTGCATATACAAGGGTTGAGAACGAGCTTTGTGGTGTACGGAAGTCAGGTTCGAAATTGCCTACGTGGCAGCCTGGCAAGGCACAGCGCGATGACAATACCGTTTGGTGTAGGTAGGTAATAGTTAGCGAGTCTACAGGTATTTCTGTATCGCTAGTATCGCCCCTATCAATACTATCGTAAGGGTTATCTGGCATAGGTTCGTTATCCTTTTTGCAGGCATAAAGCACTACCAAGGCAATGGGTATAATCAGAAATAGGTGTTTCAGTTTCATGTTTTGGTTTCTTGTGTTATACCAATGCTTCATTTAGTACGCGGCCTTGCATCATGCCCGTTGGTACCTCTGTTTTAAAACCTAATAAGTGCGCTATGGTAGGCACTATATCTACGCTCTCTCCGCGGGCCTCGCTAAATACTTGGTTCTGTTTTACTGCACTTGGCGGGCCTGCTATCAAGCAGAATATTTCGCGCGTCATTTCATCGTTGGTATGGTCAAGCGCATAGCGGCCATAGGTATCTATCACACTATTAGGCTGTAAGTTTCTGCCGTGCTCTGGCGCTACAATAAGCACAGTATCATTAGCCATTCCAGGCGTGCTTTGTATGGTTTGCCATAATCTAGCTAATGCGTAGTCGGCCTTGCGCATATTATCTACATACTTAGTAAACTCAAAGTGTGCTACGTCTACACCTTGCATGTTCACCACCATCAGCTCAGGTTGGTATTTCTTTATTATCTCCGATGCAAAATACAAGTTATACGAATCGCCGTTCATACCCGCGCCCCATTGGTTGGTGTGTGTGCCGTTTGCGGTTTCAAACATCAATTGGCGCAAATAGGCATCAAGGTTCTCCGCGTCATCGGCACTATTCTTTATGCTATTGCTCATTATGGCGGCAGGCGTTTTAAACTGCCCATTGGCAAATTCGCGCAACAAGTCGCACTTAGCTTTTTCAGTATTGCTTACCGTTAAAGGGTTGTTCAATATAGTGTTGCTATTGGCCAATAGCGATAATGGTTGAATGGCATTAGCACCATATAGCGGACCGTAACCATCATATGCACTATAGTTTAGATAAGGATAAGGCCCTAGCGAATCGCTAACCCACCAAGCATTCAGCGCGCTGGTACTTGGTGAATTGTGCTTGCGGTAGTACTCGAATATAGTTGGGTACTTTGGTGGTTCTTTTAGTTTAATAGCTTCATCGCTATAGTTACCTGTTATGGCAGTAATGTGCCCGTTGTAGTGCCCGGTGGGGCCGCTGGCGTATTGAAACTTTTTGAACAAAGTACCTTGCGATTGTAAGCGGTTGCTTACGGGTGCTGGTAGGCTCGTCATACCACCAATTATATCACTCGATATCGATTCGTTGCCAAGAAGGGTATTTGGCATTAGGTTGCCGTCTGCCTTCTGCATCGACTCGATATTGCGCACACCACCTGCAAACAGGCAGAATACTACGTGGTTAACCTTGCGCGCACCAGTAGCTGCAAACAGCCTGCCACTTGGTAGTATATAAGGCACTACCATGCTGCCTGCTGCGGCCAATGCTGCGTTTCGAATGAATGATTTGCGTTTCATGCGCTATGTGTTTAATGGGCTAGTGCTTAATAGTATTTATATTCTTCGCTGGTCATTAGGCTGTAGTACACTAGCTTGGCAGTTATGTCAGCATTCTTTTCTATCATGTCTTTCAGCTTCCAAGCTTCAAACTCATTCGGCTTACGGTTGTAAATGCGCAAATAGGTTTGCTCTACAAATGCAGGTAAGTCGCCGCGCATGGCATTGTCGCTAGGTATTTGAGTGCCGCCGCGGTTTATCAGGTTCTTCACTATCATTTCCTGTATTATATTCTTATCGCCAAACGATTGTAGTGCCACATCAAACTGCTGCAACTGCTGTGTAGTTATGTTGCTGCCAAACAAATCATTGTAGGCAATAGATATAAACTGGGTGGTGGTTTTTAAGTTTTGTTTCTCATTGGCGCTTTGGTATATCTCTTGTTCCTCTACCTCGTATATATAGCGCTTCTCATCCTTACACGCACTTAATGCCAGCAAGCAAATGAGGGGTATTATCAATAAGTTTTTCATGCGTAATATTTTGTTGGGATTACATCAAACCAGCGTATTCATCTGTTGCAAAAAACGTTTTCTGCAGTAGCTTGTAGTTATTGCTACTTTTATAAATATTGGCATAGTAGCTTACCTCTGCCGAGCTAGGCTCGCGGAACATATACTTGATGAATAGATAGCGCACTTGGCCTTCATAATAATCATCGCTATCAAAGAATATGTCTACATAGTTCTGTTTGGTTTTACCTGTTTGAAGGAACAGTACGGCATTGGCGCCGTTTATCATATCCTTTCCATTGGCCAGTTCGCTATCGGTTGGGTAGCGGAACAGGTAATTTTGAAATGTAGACACCACAAAGTTTTCGGCACCCATGTTTATTTGGTCGTAGAAGTAGTTGTAAGTACAGCGCTTCAACATATTCTTGTAATCAAGGGTACCGCTATTAAGGTCGGCTACTACAGTGCGCATAGCGCGCATACGTACCAGCTCAG
>JAFDYM010000051.1 GCA_018267435.1 Bacteroidota bacterium
AACTACCTACCGGGTTGTTCAATATTACAAACGCTGCCTCGGGTGTGCCAGGGTTGCTATATACAAATGCAGCCCTGCCTTGCAGCGAAGGATGGCCTGCCTTGTATTCGTTTTCGGCAGCACCCTCTAGTATAAACACTACCTTACCTCGCGCCTCGGCTAGCTTAGGCCAATTGCCTGCCAGTGCAGCCGCCTCAAGCGTGCTATAGTTACCGCGCACATCATCGGGGGTTATTACCCTATCAAGGTCATCGCCAAAAACGCTTTTTATCTCTGCATCTAGTTTGTCGGTAGCATCCGCATCGAAAGGTATTGGTACTACCAAGTTCGATATACTAAGTTGGTCCGATACGGCATCTTCTTTAGTTTCTATATTAATAAATATAGGTAGGTGGTTAGGGTGGCTTAGGCTCCAGTTACGTACATCCTGCAATGCCGATTTAAAAGTATAATTGGTGGTATTGAAATCGAAATCGGGTATGTGGATGATTTTGAAACCAGGCTCGTTCAGTTCATCTACATGCGACTCGGCATACCTGCCCGTAAAAGTATAGCCCGCCCTTTTGTAAAAGTGGCCGCCCTGAGGGTCGTTATATATATCCAATTCAAGACCGCGTACACCATAGTTGCTCATTTGCTCGGCTAGTGGCAGGTGCCAATAATCTATACCTATTGGGTTGTACTCGGCAGGCAATGCGCCTAGCGAATCTAACCTTACCAAAAACTCGAAAACTGCCGAATCTGTTTTAAGGTGGTAACTGTTGTGGCTAGCTATTATTTGTATTTGATTTATGCGCAAACTATCGGTAGGTCCGTTATCGTATACTACTTCATTCTTTTTTTGCGTGTTATCATCTTTTTTGCACGAGCCGAACAACAATGCCGAAGCTAAAAACAGGAGGTGGTAAGGTTTCATTGTTAAGTAGATTTTAAATGAATTTAATGAAAACTTTAAGCCCTGAAAGCCTTGCCAGTGTTAAATCCTAGCCATTTTACAAAGCGTAAAAAACGCTAACATTGAAGGCGCTTTGCTACACCTACATAACTGGCTATATGGGTATGTTAATATAAATTGAAACAGGTGCTTAACTTTGCGCTAAATACACAATACAAATGGCACTAGAAGACATAATAAATGCTGACCTGAAAACAGCAATGCTTGCTAAAGAAGAAGCAACCGTGCGCAGCCTGCGCGCTATTAAAAGCAGTATAATGTTGATTAAAACCGAAAAGGGTTTTAGCGGCACTATTACACCTGAGCGCGAGGTACAACTGCTACAGAAAATGGTAAAACAGCGCCGCGACTCGGTAAGCGAGTTTGAAAAGGCCAACCGCCAGGACCTGATAGTGAAAGAGGTAGAAGAGATAGCCGTGATAGAAAAGTACTTGCCAGCTATGATGAGTGCCGATGAAGTAAAGGCAGCCATAGAAAAAATAATAGCCGAGGTAGGCGCTACCTCGCCTAAAGAAATGGGCAAGGTAATGGGTGCAGCTAGCAAACAGCTAGCCGGCAAAGCCGATAATAAAATGGTGGCCGATACCGTTAAGAGTTTATTAGGAGCATGATATTCGATATACTGTTTTTAGTGTTTATAGGCTTCGGCTTTTACCAAGGGTATAAGAATGGCATCATCTATTCTATATTCTCGGTAGTAGGTTTGTTTTTGGGCATTATAGCTGCCCTTAAGTTTTCGTATCTGGCAGTAAATCTGTTGCATGGTACATTGCATGCCGAGCCTAAAGTGCTTGCCATTATTGCGTTCATACTGGTGTTTGCATTGGTGGCGCTTTTCTTTAAGCTGGTGGCTTGGGGGCTTGAGCAGATATTGCAATCGTTCTCGCTTAACCTACCCAACCAAATAATAGGCGGGTTTATACATTCGCTTATTGGGCTGTATGTACTATGCGTATTTATATGGTTTGCCAACCAGGTAGATATAATGCCTACATCGCAAAAAACAAGTTCGCACGTATATCCCTACATAGCCAACATGGGGCCGCGCGTGGTAGAAACTACCGGCAAGGCCATCCCGTATTTCCGCGATGCTTTCGATAACTTCGAGCATCTGTTTTAGTAGAAGTTGATAGTTGTTGGTTGCGAGTTGTTATTAGAACGCGGATGACACGGATAACACGGATATTATACTTGTGCTTATACAGTCAAATCTTTCTTAGTTCCGTAGGAACGATATGTTGGTAGAAATAAAATATAGCAAACTTTGAATCCCGTTTGGGATGATATATATAACAACCAAGAAAAACAGAACCACATGAGCTTACTTACTACCGACCTATGCGATGCAAACCCCGATAAAGTGAATGTAGCCCTACCTATAGGCCTAAAGCACTACGGTGGCAACAGCATGTTTAATGGCACTATACATACCGTAAAATGCCATGAGGATAATAGCCTGGTGCGCACCGCGCTTGAAGGCGACGGCACAGGCAAGGTATTAGTGGTAGATGGTGGAGGCAGCCTGCGCTGTGCACTGCTTGGCGATATGCTAGGCGAGCTAGCCGTAAAAAACAAATGGAACGGTGTAATAGTATACGGCTGCATACGCGATAGCGTAGCTATGGGTAAACTACCCCTAGGCGTTATGGCACTGGCTACCATACCACTTAAAAGCAATAAACGCAATGAGGGGCAAGAAAATATGGCCCTGCACTTTGCTGGTATTAGCTTTGTGCCGGGCCATGTGTTGTATGCTGATGAAGATGGTATAATTACCTCAGCTGCTGCGCTTACCTTATAAGCATTATCGAGCCATTCTTTTCTTCTTTCGTATTATCTAAGCGGGTAGAACTTACGGTGTAGGTGTATAAGCCTTCAGGCGATTGTTCGCCTTTGTAGGTACCATCCCAACCATGGAACTGGTTCAAGCTTTCGAACACCAATTCGCCCCAGCGGTTGAATATTTTCACGTTCACCGTTTGTATATCCGAGCTGTATACTAGGAACAAATCATTGTTGCCATCGCCATTAGGCGTAAAGGCATTCGGCACATACATGTGCTCTGCTTCTTCTACCCCTACGTGCAGTTTAGCCTTGGCATAGCAAACCGATAGACCATTCTCCATACTTATGGTCAGCACATAGTCGGTACGGTTATAGGCCGTTATGGTAGGGTTAGGGCAGTCGCTACAGCTTAAGCCATAGCTAGGGCTCCAGCTATATTGTACGTTGCTTGCATTTTGGTAAGTAGCCAATACATCTCCGCTTTCGCCTAGCGCTAGCGTAAGTGTATCGGGGTTTATATCGGCAAACATTTGCAATGGTTGGGCCACAGTAGCTTCTATAGTAGTGGTACAACCTTTGTTGCTTACAGCTTGTACTTTATAAGCACCCGCCAGCAAGCCAAAAAAGTCGCCCGATTGTTGCTGCTGTGCGCCTCCATCTATACTGTACCAATATGGGCCGTTATCGGCAGCACTAAGCGCTACTATGTGTATGGCACCATCGTTATAGTCATCGCCGTAGCAAGATGTAGAATCGGTAGTAACCGTAAACACATCGGGTATTACATCGCCCACACTAGTAGTATCGGCTACTGTACAGCCATTATTGTCAGATATTATTACGGTGTAGAAACCAACAGGTAAGCCTTCGATATATCCATTGTTGGCATAGTAAAAGCTAGTGCCATCTTGCGTAGCCGAATAATTGAATGGCTGTGTACCGCCACTTGCATAAGCAGTAATGGTACCATTTATATCGCCTGCGCACTTAATAGGTGTAGCTACCAAGCTATCTATTATAAGTTGACCTGGCTCTTTTACATCGCCGCTTGCAGTAGTGTTGCAACCATTGGCATCGGTTATAGTTACGGTATAAGTACCTGCCACCAAGTTAGTAGCGGTTTTGGCTGTTTGGCTATCGCTCCACAAATAGTTGTAAGGTGGTGTACCGCCAATAGGGTTTACATCTATACTACCAGTAGGCGATTGATAACAAACCGCATCAGTAATATTCGGGTTGCTAGTAGCTAATCCTTGCGGGCCATTTACATTATAGGTAGCACTGGCCGAGCAGCCTGTAGGGTCGCTGGCAGTAACAGTATAAGTACCTGCGGCCAAACCTGTAACGGTATTGCCCGGGCTGCTATAAGTACCGCTGCTCCATACACCAGTTACCGCACCCGTGCCGCCCACAAAGGTTACACTTATGCTACCATCGGTAGCACCTACGCAGCTTACATTGCTTACTATAGGGTTAGTAATAGCCACGGCAGTAGGGTCGGTGCCCACAGTGTAGGTATCGGCCGCGCTACAGCCATTGGCATCGGTTACCGTTAAGGTATAGTCTTGCGCTTGCAAGCTATCTATGTACAATGAACCTGCATCACCGTTGCTCCATGTATAAGTATATGGCGATGTACCACCACTAACGCTGGCAGTTATGGTACCGCCATCATCGCAAGTTACCACAGTAATGGTAGGAGCACCAAACACTAGGGAAGAACTACCACCTACGGTATACGATGCTGAAGCACTACAGCCATTGGCATCGGTTACGGTAAGGGTATATGTATTTGCCACCAAGTTAGTAGCATTTGCAGTAGTTTGGTTATTGCTCCACGCGTAAGTAAGTGGTGCCACACCGCCGCTTACGCTAGTTACTATTTGGCCATCGGCGCTACCGGCACATTGGGCATCGGTAATAGTAGCATTGCCAAATGCTATGGCATTAGGTGCTGCTGTTACCGTATAAGTACCCGTTACTGAACATTGGTTGTTATCATATACTGTTAAGGTATACGGGCCAGCTGCAAGGTTGCTAATAGTAGATGTAGTTTCGTTATTGCTCCATGCATATACCAATGGCGCAGTGCCGCCAGTAGCAGCTACGCTTATACTACCACCAGTGTTACAGGTGGCTTGGGTTATGTTAGGCGTACCTAATGCAAGTGCAGTAGGTTGGGTAACTTGGTAAGTGCCTGTAGCACTACAGCCGTTGCTGCCAGTAGCAATTACACTATAGCTGCCTGCAGCCAAGCCAGTTATAATACTATCGGCAGGGTATGAGGTAGATGTGCCACCGCTCCATTGATACACTATTGGTGGTACGGCATTGGTACTTGCCAATATGCTGCCATCGCCTGCGCCGTTACAAGTTAAATTGGTTATAGTAGGGGTAATGCTAGGCGTAGGCCCCACTATTACAGTGGTACTATCTGTAGCGGTACACGTGCCAGCAGTAATAGATACAACATATGTACCTGCCTGTAGTGGAGTAGCTCCAGTTATCATTGGGTTCTGTTGGCTAGAAGTATAGCCGTTAGGTCCGGTCCACTGATAAGCAGTTACGTTACCCATAGTAGCAGCCGATAGCGTAACCGAGCCGCCTTGGCAAGTTGGGCTATTGTTGCTAGCAGTAACTGAACAAAGGCACGATGCCGGCGAAGTGTAAGTAGTAGTGTAGTTGCAACCAGTATCGGTACTAAATTGAGCCGTAACTGCTATAATACCACCAGTAGAAGGAACACCTGGCAAGGTATAAGCAGTATTGCCCGTAAAAGGTGCATTCAATACTACAGACTGCCCAGTGTTGGTAGTAATAGTAAGTGTACCTGTGCTAGGCGGAAACTGCGTAATAACGTTGCCCGTAATACTATGTAGGCCTGTAGTTACATCGCAGGCACCTGCACCAGCCGTCATGCTGGTTATATCGCACAATATGGCACAGTTGGTAGTACCGTTCGATGAACCATCGGTAGTAAGCGTAAAGTTAGTAGGTTGGTTAGAATAGTTAGTAACACACAATACATAGTACTGCCCCGAAATAGCATTAGCAATATCTATATGTTCGGTAGCCGAAGATGAGTAACTACAATCAACCACTTTTGAACTTGTAAGTTGGTTACACGCCGAGCTGGTAGTAAATGGCCCCCATAGTACAAAGTCAACATCTACATTGGCCGTATTAGCCATAGATATGCCTATAGTACCTGAGTTTTGTATCTGCAAGAAATACCACACAGGGTTTGGCTGTGTGAACAAGCAATCATAATCTGGTCCTGTATGTGCAGTGGTGCCTGTAGCTGCAGGAAAATTATAGTTAGTGCCCGTACAGAACGCAGCAGCACCATCGCAAGGTGTAGCAGGTGGCGGTGGTGGTGTACCACAGCCTATGGTAGCTACCCAGCCTATACCTTGTATACTACCATCCGACCTAAATTCGAAGGTTAGACAGTTTTCGGCGTTAGATGATATAACGTTGCCTGGCACGGTACTACCCGTATCCGCAGCTAGTATTGGCGCCGATGTGCTGCTACCGTTGTATACTATCAACGAGTCGTAGAAGTTTTCG
>JAFDYM010000520.1 GCA_018267435.1 Bacteroidota bacterium
AATACCCTTACCAAGTATGTGCCTACGCCAGGTAAACTGCTACTCCATGTATAGCTTTGCGACGATGCCGCCGAGCCTGCCATAGTAGTTATGGTATTCCATGTAGCACCGTTATCGGCAGAATATGAAATTGTGTTGGTAGTACTAGTGCCTGCGGCAGGTGTTTTATCCCACTGTATGCTTATGCTGTTACAGTCTATTAGGGTATCGTTATTTAGTGGCCTTGTAAGCACTAGTGGGCGCTTAATAGTAAACGTAGCATTGCTGGTATCGCCTAGGCTAAGGTTGCCTACTGTAAGCACACGCACCAAGCAGTTGGTTGATGGTATGTTTGGCACAGTCCAAGGATAGTTACCATTGGCGTTGGCATAGCTGCTTGTTATTAAAGTCCAGGTTAGGCCGTTATTGATACTATATTCTATTCTAACGTTATTATAGTATGTATTCTCGTTCCAGTCAATGTAGTATGTAGTACCCACATCTAACTGCTCGCCGCCATTCGGTAGTAATAATTGTGGCGAGAAAGGTACTATCCTAAAGGTAGTATCGCTAAGGTCGAAACGA
The DNA here is from genome assembly GCA_018267435.1 of Bacteroidota bacterium. Lineage (GTDB taxonomy): Bacteria > Bacteroidota > Bacteroidia > Chitinophagales > LD1 > Bog-950. The sequence goes on from JAFDYM010000520.1 coordinate 565, forward strand.
CAGCTATTGCCTTGGTCTGCCACCCTAAATCTATTGTTGCCACCTGGCGTGTTAGGCACGGTCCATATATAGTTGTTGCCAGTTACGTTGCTAGCTATAGTGTAGCTATTGTTCAAGCTATCGCGCCATTGTAGCGAGTATATACCGGTTACGTTGCTGGTGTTCGTCCACGATATGATGTAGTTCTGACCTGGCGTTAAGTTAACAGGTGCACCCGGTGTGGTTACCGTTATATCCTGGCTTGGGTTTATATTCAACAAACCATCGCTTGAGTCGCGCTGGGCAGGGTTGCTGCTTGCTTCAGCACGTACCAACACTTGGTTTGAAGTAATATTTGGCACGGTCCACGCATAGGTTTGTGTAGCCAAGCTATTGTTTGCCACTGTAGTTATGCCCGTCCAGTTAACACCACCATCGGCAGAATAGCTTAAAGTTATATTACCTATGTAAGGCGACTTAGTAAGCAATATGTTATACGATTGACAGCCCACCAAACTTTCGCCACCGTTTGGCGAGGTTACTGATACGGGCTGCAATACAGTAAAGGTAGGGCTTTGGCCATTTACCAATAGGTTGGCAGTATTGCTTACACGTATTACTGTTTGTGTACCTGCTATGTTTGGCACAGTCCAGTTTTCATTACCATCGTTGGTAGTACTAGTAACTATGGTATTCCAAGTTGTACCGCCGTTGGTGCTGTACTCTAGCCTTACGTTGGTTATACCACTACCTGTGGTCCACTGTATGTTATATGTTTGGCCTACTTGTAGTTGCGTTAAAGCTGTAGGCTGCGTAACCGTTATTTGCGGTTGGCTAATAGTAAACACAACATTGCTGGTATCGGCTATGGCATTGTTAGCCACATTGCTTATACGTACCAATGCCTGCGTGGTTGGCGCATTTGGTATGGTCCAACCATAGCTACCGTTATTGGTAGTGCTGGTTGTTATATTATTCCATGTACTACCAGCATCGGTACTATATTCAAGTTTAGCGTTGCTGTATAATGTACTCTGTGTCCAAGTTATGTTTTGTGTAGTAGCCACGTTCCAGCTTTCGCCACCGTTTGGCGTAAGCAATATCGGCTTGGCTGCCACTATTGTATTAGCTGCGTTACTGGTATCGTATTTACAGGCATCGCTGGCATCGCGTATCCTTACAAACATGTTGCTTGTAGGGTTATTAGGCACGGTCCAAGTGTAATTGTTACCGGTTACAGTAGCTATATAGCTACAGCTGCTTGTACCATTGGTACAGTAGTATAGGTCGTAAGTACCACTGGTGTTGTTAGCCGTCCAAGTAATATTTGTGTTGGTAAGCGCATTCAAATTCACACCACCGTTTGGTGCTGTTATATTTATGTTGCCTTGTGGCATTAATATAGGGAAAGCATTATCGCTGCTATCGGCCCATTGCAGCACTGCGCTGGTGTTATATGCCTCTATCTTTATTTTACAGTTATTCGAATTCAAACCATTTGGTACCGTCCAGCTATAGCTGTTACTGGTACTGCTATTGTTGTTTTGGCTAGCAAAGTAGTTATAGCTAGCACCGCCATCGGTGGTATAGTAAAAGTAGAAGTAGCTTATTTGCGAAGCAGGTGTTTTTTGATATTGCACACTATATGTTTGGCAAGGGCGCAATGTATCGGTAGCTAAGTTAGGTGCGGTTACTGCTACTATAGGCCTTATGGTAAATGCCGCATTGCTGGTATCGCCAAAGGTGGTGTATACCGTATTAAATATTCTTACCAAAGCATTAGTAGTAGGTACGTTTGGTACGGTCCAAGTGTAGCTGCCGTTATTGCTGGTAGATGCAACAATCAAGTTCCATGTTAAACCACCATTACTTGAATACTCTATACGCACAGGCGATACATAGCTGGCACTGTTCCAAGTTATTGATGCCGATGTATATACATTCAACTGTTCGCCTCCGTTAGGGTAGGTTACCTGTGGTGTAGGCATTAGTATAGTAAAAGCCGCGTCGCTTACGTCGTTTATGTTTGGGTTGGCAGTATTGCTTACACGTATGCGTGCATTGGCACTAGGCGTATTTGGCACTAGCCAAGTATAGCTGCCGTTATTTGATTGATTGCTGGCTATACTGGTCCATGTACTGCCGCCGTTTGTACTATATTCTATATCTACGTTCGAATAGAATGTAGCAGCAGTCCAAGTTATACTACGGTTGCTGTTTACTACCCAGGTTTCTCCGCCGTTTGGAGCGGTTACTATAGGCGTGGCAGGCGTAATGGTAAAGGTTGTATTGCTTATATCGTTCTGGCAGCTATTGGCGTTATCGCGTACCCTTATCAATGCTTGTGCGGTAGGTATATTCGGCACAGTCCACACATAGTTGTTACCCGTTACGTTGGTAGCTATAGTACTCCAACTTGTGCCATTATTGGTTGAATAATCCAAGGCAAACACGCCGCTAGTGCCTTGGGCATTCCAGTTTATGGTTTGTTGGCTAAGTCCCTGCCAGCTTTCGCCGCCGTTGGCACTTACCACCGTTATGGGGTATGCTATGTTGAACACCGCATTGCTCACGTCCTGCTTCAGTGTATCGTTATAATCGCGCACGCGCACCAGGGCTGTAGGCGACGATACATAAGGTATAGTCCAGTTATAGGTGTACACACCTGCACTAGGGTTTACCGAAAGGTTGGTAGCAACCGAGGTCCATATAGCGCCATTGTTCAGCGAGTAGTCTATTACCCAAAAGTTAGACGTACCTGTGGCAGTCCACTTTATCTGGTAGGTTTGGCAGCTATACAGCTGCTCGCTTCCATTGGGTTGGGTAACGGTTACCGATTGCGCATGGCCTATTATGGCGGTGCATACTAAGGCAAGAAAGAATAAAATTCTTTTCATCATCATCAGGGTTTAATAACACAATAGTGTCCAGTATTCAAGGGAGGGCTCCCTCACATACAGGGCGCGAATATAGGTTTACAGGAGGCCAAAAAACGAAGGTTAATCTGTGA
>JAFDYM010000521.1 GCA_018267435.1 Bacteroidota bacterium
ACCGTGAAAAACTACAAGAGCGTTTGGCTAAGCTAAGCGGCGGTGTAGCGGTGCTATACATAGGTGCCCCTACCGAGGTAGAAATGAAAGAGAAGAAAGACCGCGTAGATGATGCATTGCACGCTACACGTGCTGCGGTACAAGAAGGTATAATAGCAGGTGGCGGAGTAGCTTACATACGCGCACAAGTAGGTCTTGAAAAACTAAAAGGCGAGAACGATGACGAGACTACCGGTATAGCTATCGTTCGCCGTGCTATTGAAGAGCCTCTTCGCACTATTGTTTACAACAGCGGTTTAGAAGGTTCTATCGTGGTACAGAAAGTACGCGAAGGCAAAGACGACTTCGGTTACAACGCACGTACCGATGTATACGAAAACTTGAAGAAAGCAGGTGTAATAGACCCTACTAAAGTTACCCGTATAGCATTGGAGAATGCAGCAAGTATAGCTAGCATGCTACTAACTACCGAAGCGGTAATAGTAGACAAGCCAGAGCCTAATAAGCCAATGGGCGGCGGTATGCCAGATATGGGCGGCATGGGCGGTATGATGTAGTCATGAACGACCAATCGATTTTCGATAAAACGATTTTCGACAATACAGAAGCCTCTCGAGCAATCGAGAGGCTTTTTTTTGTTTCCAAGGGTTACCTTTTAGTAGTTGCTTGTATAAAGCAATATGAAACATATACTGCTTGCTTTAATGCTGCTGCCTGCAATTCTATTTGCTCAGAAGACTGACTCTATAATTATTAAAGTGCCATTCTACGATGCAAAGCTCCCCACTACCGATAGCACGAATGTACTTTGGATAGATAGTAGTGATTTTACGGGTGGCGCTTTGCTACAGTTTGAAAATCCTGATATTAGTATTGCTTCCTATACAGTTATATCATCTACTAAAGGGGAAATATTTAAAATGGGCGGAGAAGGATACGCGCTACCTCTTCAAATTAACTGGATGTTGAGTAGAGCCAATATTATGCATGCAACAGTAATCCTCCACATAGAAAAAATACATTTGAAAGGAAACCTCCGCACTGCCAATTGGACGTATAGGATAAGGGTGCGATAAAAACAAAACCGCCCCAACATTTAGTTGAGGCGGCTATGTGTCAATTAGTATAACGTATCTATGCAGTTTCGTCTACTACCGCAGCTTCGGGGGCATTGCGCTTTACCGAGTCTATGCCATTATCGCGGCTTGCTTCGCTTTCGTACATTTCGCTAGTGCCTATTATTTGTCCGTTGCTAGCTTTTAGGTTAAAGTAGAATTTGCCGTTGGTAGATGTTTTACGATCGAAGCGGCCATCGTTCGCTGAGTTCGTTTTTACCGAGTCAACACCATTTAAGCATGCAGCTTTGGTGGTATAGCCTTCGCTTCCCAATATTTCTTGACCATTGGTAGCCTTTAGACTAAATTGAAACTCTCCGTTCTTTCTGGTGCTTATTACAAACTTGCCCATAGTGTGTGTATTTTAAGTTAGCTAATATGTGCAACAAGTTACTAATATTTATTGAAAGGAAAAGTATAAAGCAATTTTATGAGGCTTTATTATTAGGGATATAAAGGTGTTATATGTGTAGGTAAAACAAAACCGCCTTAACTATTTATCAAGGCGGCTCCGTTATCGAAAGTAAATTGGTGTTGTGTTATGCTGCTTTGCCTGCTACCCATGTTATGGCTTGCTGCTTGTCCTCAGGTTTAAAGCCTTTAAACTCGCCTGGCATAGCAAAGCTAAACAGCTTGGTGAATTTAATGATGCCCGTGTCTTCGGTAATGATAGCCACGCGGTGCCATTTGCTTAGGTTTATTATACCTAGTGCGGCGTCTTTCACCCATGCACCTATGGTAAAGTTCTTTATGCTCGTATCTAGTTCAAGCATATAGTTCAGCTCCTTGTTGCGGTCTACGGCTTTCTTTACCGCAGGCATTACCACATTATCAAAATCCTCTTTGGTTATCTCTCCTTCGGCGCGGAAACCTACCATACTTTCGGGAAGTTCTTTTAAGTGCGTTATCATCGTTTATGTTGTTTAGGTTTTTACAAATTATCTTGTAGCTATATAGGCTATTAAAAGAGCATACCCTGCTACAGCAAATAGACCATGTGCTATTATTAAGCCCTTGGGCGATGGCTTGCTTACCGTACGCATAAAGAACATCGGCAGGCCAATCAATACAGCTATTACTAATGCAATAAGTGCCTTGCCAGGTCCAGTACATTGCATGGTAAAGAATGCTACTATAGCTGTACCAATAGGCAACAATACCGAGTATGCCGAACCTGCTATTTGATTGGTAGGTTGTCCTTTCCAAATATTGCTTATTAAGTAGCTACCTACAAGTAGGGCTATACTAAGTAACACTAGCGCTATGTACAGCGAGGTCATGGTATTGCAGCTTGCATTATCGCCTGCTTCAATATCTAAGCCTGTTACCATAGCTGTATCATCGCTTGTTTGTGTGCCATCGCTTATTACGGCTGTATCGTAACTGCCGTCTGGGTTTTGCGCTATAGTGCTATTGCCAGTACCGCTATTCGCACTTGCATTTTTATCTACGTTGCGTTCTACACGTATGGTTTCGCGGCTTACGCCATTCTCGTTTACCTTAAAGTTTTTCTCGTAGGTATTGAAGGTATCCTTCTTACCATAGCTGCCCGTAGGCAAACTACTGTTGCCAGTATTTACCTGCGCATACGCTTGCGCCCCTATTAGTACAAGGGCTACAAATAATGCTAGGTAGATATAATATATTGGTTTCATAATTGTTGAGGCTTGTATAGGTTAAAATTATTCTGCAGGATGCGGACCTTTTACGTCCTCGGGAAAAAGTACTGGGCTTTTGCGTGGTAGTAGAAAGCCTAGCAGTGCACCATAAGCAAAGTAGGCCGGCAAGTTTACCAGTAGCGCCAATACAGCATTTTGTTGAAGGGCGCCATCGCCATTGGCGGGTGCAGCTATAAGCATGGCAAACGATGATAATACAAATAGTAGTATGCTATATATTATCCCTCGTCCTATATTGCTTATTACAGGTAGGTTTTCGTTTACTAATACTGCATATACCATAGCCCAGAATATACCTATAATGAAATGTACTATCCAGCCAAAGGCTACATGAATGCCTAAAAGAGTTGCTATAAGGGTTGCAAAGTTCATGGTAGGTAATGCCGATAGGCCTATAAGTATTATTACTAAACTCATTGTTGCTGTTGCGGCTAGGCCTGCTATTGCTATTTTTCCGTAGTTCATGGCTATATCTATTTAGTATGATATAAATGAGATTTATGGGTTGTGCGTATTGTAGGCAACTCCTTGCCACGGGGCACAGGCTTGTTTGCATACTTGTTATATACCTTATTGAAAAAGCGTACGTACATGTTTGGCTTGCGTTGCTTTACTACCAAGCCATGGCTAGTGGTAAGTGTAATTGTCTTTTTCTTCTTGCCATCGTTGCCACTATATACCACAGGTGCAGCATGTATAGTTGTTAGGCTAAACACCCCAAGCATTAGTATGCACAATCCCCTTTTTAAGCACGTGTATAACATAGGAACGCCGTGTTTTTTAACAACATACTTATAACAGCGTGCCAGTACCCTTGGGTATTAATGTGGTAAGTGTAACTTGTTGATAGAGAGTAGGTAGAATGGTAGGGTGCATGCCAGCCCGTGCACTTATTAATGCCGTAAATGATGGGCAATGTATTGCTCAATTAGGGTGCATGCGGTAGGCAACCGACTATGCAATTTGTGCCATATTTAGTTGAGCATGTTTGGCTTGCGCTGGCAGCATTATATAAAATGTACTGCCTATATCTTGCTCCGATTCGGCCCATATTACACCATTATGCGTTTCTACTATTTTTTTGCAATGGGCAAGGCCAATGCCATACCCTTCATATTTATCGCTGGTGTGTAGGCGTTGGAACAATACAAATATTTTTTCGAGATACTCGCTGTTGATGCCTATGCCGTTATCGCGTATATATATTTGCCAGTAGTTATTGGTAAACGTGGCGCCAATTTTTATTTGCGGATCCTCATCCTGTTTGCGGAACTTGATGGCATTGCTTATTAGGTTTTGCAGCAACATACGTATACTTGGGTAGTGCCCATCAATGGTAGGCAGCATACTATATTCAATAGTGCAATTATGGGCTTTAATCTTGGCATCCAAATCAATAGTTAGGTCCCGCATTACCTTGTTTAAGTCTACTTCATGCTTTATATCTTCGCTACCTATGCGCGAATAGTCGAGCAGGCCTTTTATCTGCTCCTTCATGCGGTGCGCGCTGCTTACTATGTAGCCTAAATACTCTTTTTCGTCTTTATCAAAGTTATCGCCATGCTTGCGTTCCAATAGCTCAACAAAACTGGTAACAGTGCGCAGCGGCTCTTGTAGGTCGTGCGATGCTACATAGGCAAACTGCTCAAGTTCCTTGTTCTTTTGTTCAAGCTGTGTCATATTCTGTTCCAGCTTATCGCTCATATGGTTGAACGACATGGCCAAGCTGCCTATCTCATCTCCGCTCAATACCTTTGCACGTGCCTTTAGGTTGCCACTTGCAAAATCTTTAGCTGCCTGCATTATTTCGCCTAAGCCTTTTTGTATATCCCTACTAAGCATTATGGCTAGTATAATACCCGATAGCTCAACTGTAAGGGCTATTATAAACAGCAGTTTAAGTACCACGCTTTCCAACCATCGCGCACCTTCGCTTAGCGAAAAGCTGAAGTTATCTTCAAGCGGTGTTATGGCCGTAACTATAGGGTCTATACGTGCCACCAGTGCAGCAATAGCTTTATCATTTGGGTTAGACGAGTTTATTTCTTTGTGCAGTTCTTCGCCTATGCCTAGCATTTCCATAGCCAAAGGCTCAGCTTGGCTCCAATAGTACACGGCACTTTTAATATACGATATATCATGAAAGCGCAACATAAGGGTAACCAT
>JAFDYM010000522.1 GCA_018267435.1 Bacteroidota bacterium
GGCACGATAACGTAGAAGCCCAAAAACTATTGGACGGCTTTAGCGAGAATACCCTTACCAATTTCCCTGTGCCATTCGGCATAGCCCCCAACTTTAAGATAAACGGCGACATATATGCCGTACCTATGGTAATAGAAGAAAGTAGTGTGGTAGCTGCTGCTTCAAACGCTGCTAAATACTGGCTTAGCCGTGGCGGCTTTAAGGCCGAGGTGTTGGCTACGCGCAAGGTGGGCCAAGTGCACTTTACCTACCCTGGCGATAGCAAAAAGCTATTCAACTTCTTCGAGAGCATAAAAGACGATTTGAAGAACGGCGTAAAGCACATAACGCACAAAATGGAAGAGCGCGGCGGCGGCGTGGTAGATATGGAGTTGATTGACTTTACCAAGCAAGAAAACGACTACTACCAAATACGTTGCTACTTTGAAACCGTAGATAGTATGGGTGCCAACTTTATCAATTCATGCCTTGAAGAGTTCGGGAAGCTATTGGTAGAGAAGATTGAGAAGAGCGTAATATTCAACGATAGCGAGAAGGACGTAGAGATAGTAATGTGCATACTAAGCAACTACACGCCCGAGTGTATTGTAAGGGCTGAAGTAAGCTGCCCTGTAAGTGAATTGGGCACCTTCGATAACGGCAATATGAGCGCCGAGGAGTTTGCATATAAATTTCAACGCGCAGTTAAAATAGCGCGTATAGACCCATACCGCGCCACTACGCACAACAAGGGAATTATGAACGGTATTGATGCCGTAGTATTGGCAACGGGTAACGACTTCCGCGCCATAGAGGCTGGCGTGCATACATACGCTGCGCACGATGGCACCTACCGCAGCTTATCGCAGTGCGAAGTGAAGGATGGCATGTTTAGATTTTGGTTGACCATACCATTGGCCATAGGTACAGTGGGCGGATTGACTTCATTGCACCCATTGGCTAAGCGCTCGTTGGAACTGCTGGGCAATCCTAATGCCAAGAAGCTAATGGAGATAATAGCATGTACAGGCTTAGCGCAAAACTTTGCCGCAGTACGTTCATTAACTACTACAGGTATACAAGCCGGACACATGAAGATGCACTTGACTAACATCCTCGCTAGTATGCAAGCCAACGATGAGGAAGTAGGCAAGGCGCGCAACTTCTTTGCAGATAAAACGGTGAGTGTATCGGCAGTACGCGAATTCCTAGAATCACTTAGGAACTCGTCGATTAACTTTAATGCTTAATACAGCAGTCTTTCATCAATGAAATTGAAGATTACACACAATAACGAAGGCCGAACATATTACGGCCACGGTAAGCTGCTTATAACGTCTGAATACTTTGTACTTGATGGCGCACCTGCTATTTCTTTACCTACCAAATTTGGACAAACACTACGAGTAAAAGAACTGCACGCCAGCGACCATACCCTGTATTGGATAGCCCTAAACAGCAAGGGAGAGGTGTGGCTGAACTTAGTGTTCGACACAAAGGAATTTGAATGTATAAATGCTAAAACACCCGAGGCCGAACGCCTAAGCAAAATGTTGCGCGAGGCAAGAAAGCTGAACGCGAATTTTATTACCGATGGCAAGGACCGCGCGGTGGAAACCAAGCTTGAATTCCCTAATGAATGGGGCTTGGGTTCTAGCTCTACCTTAATACACTGCTTGGCTACATGGGCCGAAGTAGATGGCTACACGCTATTGCAAAACACTATTGGTGGCTCAGGCTATGATGTGGCTGCTGCTGGGCACAATACACCTATTCTATACCAAATAGAAAATGGTGTACCGCATACTACACCGGCGCATTGGTCGCCACCGTTTTTAGATAATACTTACTTCGCCTATCTAGGCCATAAGAAGTTATCGTCGGAGGCTATTAAGTACTACAAAGAAGAACTGAAGGATAAGACCCACGCCATTAACGAATTGACGCGCATTACAGAGCAGGTACTGAAGTGTACCGACTTGGAAACCTTCGATGCACTGGTGTATGAGCATGAGAACATAGTGGCTAGTAATTTGAAACTGATGAAGGTGAAGGACACCTTGTTCAGCGACTATTGGGGCAGTGTAAAATCGCTTGGCGCATGGGGCGGCGACTATGTAATGATGACCAACACGCGCAGCTACGATGAACTACGCGAATACCTAAAGGCAAAGAACATAACAACTGTTTTCCGTTGGGATGAGTTAATCATACCGCAAGCATAAAGCGGAAAATTCGCAGAAAGGTTTAATTTCACCCACACATTAGTTGGCTTTATCAGTGTAATCCTTTTACATCTGTGCAATCCTATCTAATCTGTGCAATCGTTTTTATAATCTGTGTAATCACTTATAATATGAAAAAAGTAACTTGGCGTAGTCCATCTAACATAGCATTGGTAAAGTATTGGGGCAAGAAGAGCGGCGTGCAAATACCAGCCAACCCTTCAATCAGCTTTACGCTTGACCAGTGCCACTCTGAAACCAGCGTATCGTTGGTAGAAAAAGAAGGAAAAGGCAAAGACGTTGAAATGCGTTTTTACTTCGATGGCAAGGCCAACATGGGCTTTCAATTGAAGATGTTGAAGTTCTTCGAGAGCATTAAAAAAGACTTCCCTTTTCTAAGCCAATACGGTTTGTTGATACACTCTACCAACTCGTTCCCGCACTCATCGGGTATAGCATCATCGGCATCTGCCATGAGCGCCCTATCAATGTGCTTGTGCGATTTGCAACAACAACTTGGCCCGAAGAAACTGGAGAGCGACAAGTTCTTACAAAAAGCATCGTACTACGCGCGTTTAGGCTCGGGTAGTGCTGCGCGTTCGGTTTATCCATTGATATCGCAGTGGGGCAAGGCTTCATACATTAAAGGCTCGAGCGACAACTACGCCATACCTTACGAAGAGAACTTGCACAAGGTATTCCGCAACTATCAAAACACCATATTGATAGCCAGCAGCGCTGAGAAAAAAGTATCGAGCCGCATAGGCCACTCGTTAATGAACACCAACCC
>JAFDYM010000523.1 GCA_018267435.1 Bacteroidota bacterium
ACGTACCTTTAAGTTGAATAAGCTTGACGATATACTGAAGAAGGTAATGGCCGATGTAAAAACGGCAGCTACAGAAGCTGATGCCGATATTCAGATAGGTGCATTGCCCGAAATACTTTGCGATGAATTGCAAATACGCCAGTTGTTCCAAAACCTTATAAGCAATGCCATTAAGTTTCGTAGTACCGATAAAAGGCCTGTGATAAACGTTACTGTTGAACAGCAGAACGGCAAAGTATTGTTTAAGGTGCAGGATAACGGTATAGGGCTTGATATGAAATATGCCCAGCAGATATTTCAGATATTTAATAGGCTGCACACCACCGATAAATACCAAGGCAGCGGTATAGGTTTGGCACTATGCAAAAAAATTATCGAGCGCCACAACGGCAATATATGGGTAGAGTCGAAACCACAGGTAGGCACTAGTGTTTACTTTACCTTAGCGGCAGTTTCTTAACTATTACATACAGCACATTTTTCTACATTTACCTTATAAACTACTGAAGATATGAGTCAGCATACTATTCCTATTGTAGACCTAAGCGACTTTACCAGCGGCGACCCGCAACGTAAACAAAAATTTGTTGAAGAGCTAGGCAAGGCTTTTGAAGATATAGGCTTCGTAAGCGTGCGCAACCACGGCGTACCGCAGGAAGTAATAGATAACTACTACGATGCCATCAAGGAATTTTTTGCCAAGCCACGCGAGGTGAAAAAGAAATACGAAAAACCAGAACTAGCAGGCCAGCGTGGTTATACTTCGTTTGGTAAGGAAACTGCCAAAGGCTACGATGCGCCCGACTTGAAAGAGTTTTGGCAAATGGGCCAAATAGTAGAAGGCGAAGAGCTATCGAAGGCTGACTACCCCGATAATATTTATGTAGAAGATGTACCTGCTTTCAACGACCTTGGCACTAAGCTATTCAAAGGCTTTGAAGGCTCGGCGCGCGAGCTACTGCGTGCTATAGCTATACACTTGGGCATAGGCGAGTTCTACTTCGATAAGCATATACACAATGGCAACTCTATACTACGTGCCATACACTACCCGCCTATTACCAGCGAACCTAAGTCGGCTATACGTGCCGAGCAGCATGAGGACATTAACTTGATAACGCTATTGGTGGGTGCTTCTGCCGAAGGCCTACAATTGCTTAACCGCAATGGCGAGTGGCTAGATATAACTGCGCCTGAAGGCTGCCTGGTAATAAACGTGGGCGATATGCTACAGCGCTTAACCAATAACAAGTTAAAGAGCACCACGCACCGCGTGGTAAATCCACCGCGCGAAAAGTGGCATACCTCGCGCTATTCTATCCCATTCTTTACGCATCCGCGTAGCGAAATGAGGTTGGATTGTCTACCATCGTGCGTAGATAGCCGCCACCCATTGGCTTACGAGCCAATTAGCGCCGGCGAATACCTAAACGAGCGATTGATAGAGATAGGTTTGAAGACGAAGTAGGCATTGAGCCATATCATAATCCAAACTGCCATCTCTGTAAAAGGGGTGGCAGTTTTGTTTTGGGGTATTGCTTACTTAAAAAGACAAGCCACTCCCTGTGTTTATATTACTTAACAATTTATGAATAGTAACTGTGGCCCGATGGGCTACATTTGATAGCAATACGTGAGTGATGGCATACGAAGTAAAACATGAAGAACGATATAGATACTTTGAAGAAGGAGAGGGTACGCCCGTTATCTTGCTTCATGGCCTGTTCGGCAGCCTAAGCAATTTCGATACTATCATCGACTACTTTAAAGGCAAGTACAAATTGCTGGTGCCGCTGCTACCTTTATACACTTTGGAGGTAGACCAGACGAACATCCAAAACATGGTAGATTACGTATCTACCTTTATAGATTACAAAGGGCTTGATAAGGTACACTTGGTAGGCAACAGCCTTGGTGGACATATAGCACAGATATATACATTGGCTAAGCCAGAAAAAGTGTTGACGATAACGTTGACAGGTAGCTCAGGCTTGTTCGAAAACTCGTTGGGCGATACCTACCCGCGCAAAAGCGATTATGAATTTGTACGCGGCAAAACCGAGGAAGCGTTCTACGACCCTAGCCATGCTACCAAAGAACAGGTAGATGAGGTATATGATGTGGTAAACAACCGCCATACTGCCATACGCATGGTGGTGCTTGCCAAATCGGCGGTAAGGCATAACCTGCGCGACGAAATACCCAATATTCAGCAGCCAGTTTGCCTTATATGGGGTGCCGATGATAGAATAACCCCACCCTTTGTAGCCGAGGAATTTAACAAGCTTTTAACCAATAGCGAGGTGCATATACTGCCAAAATGTGGCCATGCACCCATGATGGAGCAGCCAAAATTGTTCAACGAGATATTGGAACGCTTTTTGGAAAAGAATAATTGAAGACGTTCGTTATAATTGTGAAGCTGATAATTATTTGACAGTATTGTGACCATAATCACGGCATTGAAACATAACCTTTTTCACTTTTATACGTCTAATAAGTAGAAGGAAAACGAGAGACTATGATAGCCCCAAAATTAATATCAGACTTTGTGCCGGCGCTTAGCGTGGATGACACGGGTGAATACGCCCTGATGCAGATGCATGAGTATAACGTAAACAACCTAGCCGTAACCGACGGCGCTAAATATGCAGGCCTTGTAAGCATGGAAGAGGTGATAAACATGAAACACCTTAACCTATCGCTAAAGAATTTGATTGCCAATTTCCGTAGGCCATTTGTATATGATGATGCACACGTATATGACGTAATGAAAGCAGCCGTTGAGTTCAACGTAAAGGTAGTACCTGTAATAGACGAGGAAGAAAACTACCTAGGCTTGATATCGGCCGAAAGCTGTATGCGTGCCTTTGCTACCCTGAACAGCGTAAGCGATAAAGGTGGTATAATAGAACTGGAACGCAGCGTAGGCGACTATAGCCTATCGGAGGTAGCACGTATAGTAGAGGAAAACGAAGCACAGATATTGAGTTTCTACACCCAGCGCAACCACGAAGAAGGTACGATACAGATAACCATAAAGCTGAACACTACTGAGCTTAGCGGTATTATATCGGCCTTTGAACGCTACGAGTACCAAGTACTTGGCGTGTTCAACGAAACAGAATACACCGAAGACATGAAAGAGCGCTACGATGCATTGATGCGCTACTTGAATGTATAACAGATACAGCTTTGAAAATACAAACGCCCGACTCGAAAGAGTTGGGCGTTTTGTTTTATCTGTGTAATCCCATTTAAAATTGCGCGAATGACTGTATTATAGTGTTGATGTCCTTGTTTGCCTTCTGGTCATCCATAAGTGCAGCAAAATCTTTTACGGCATAGCCTTTAGGCACCTCGAATGAAGCGGTAATGGTTTCCTTTTTTACGCTCACTTTCACAGTAGTGGTTTTCTTGTCACCCTCTTTGCTGGTTACATCTGCACCTACTATGTTTTGCGTGGTGCCTTGTGCCTCGTTCCAGTTGCCTAGCACGCGCAGTAGGGGTATCAATTCATTGATAGGGGCCGAGGTTTCGCTAGTCCATGCCGTGGCACTTAGCTTGGCATTATCCGCTGTAGCCTGTGTTAGTTTTGCGCCTCCCTCCTCTTTGGTTTTGTCGGTAGCTTTTAAGCCTATGTTGCTATTGCGCACATAGCCTGGCTTTAACTTATTGCTTTCGTAAAACTCCAATATCTTATCTAAGTTATACTTTATGGCAATCTTGTTTTCGCTAGCGGCTATGGTGTAGAAGTCCCTTGTCTTTAGGTTCACCAAAAAGTAGTCGTACTTCTTGTTACCGTTTTCGGTTTGCTTAATGCGTATGTTATCGCCTTTTGCTTTTATTTCGGCAGTTACTGTTTCGCCTTTTTCGTTTTTAAAGCTTACGGTAAAGCTACCTTCGAAGCTGCTCTGCGCAAACATGCTCAGCGTAAGCACCAAGGCAAAAATGGAAATTGTAAGTTTCTTCATGGTTTAAGGTTTTTATTATGCATTTGCGGTTCTCCCTTTAGGGAGTTAGAGGGTAGCAAATGCAAGGTGTAATCTGCTTGCGTTGTTTACCCCCCAGCCCCCTAAAGGGGGAGCAACAACGCAGTATTTGATGGGTTCTACCCAAATATTTGCTGAAAGAACTTGTTGCCAAATATAAACACAGCTACCACAGTAGCAGTAATGGCCGATATCAATACTGCGCCTGCGGCTACATCCTTCACCTTACCTGCCTGCGCATTATAATTCGGCGATACAAGGTCAACCAAATACTCAATAGCAGTGTTTAGCATTTCGGCGGTTATTACCATGCCGAAGGTAACAAAAATGATGGCCCACTCGGTGGTGTTCAGTTCAAAGAAAATACCTGCCCCTATTACTACAGCCACTGCTAAAAAATGAATCTTAAGGTTAAGCTGCTCTTTAAAAGCTATGCCTATTCCTTTTATGGCGTATCCAAACCCTTTAATCAACTTCATAATATACTGCTTACTGCGTGGGTTAATAAATCATTCTCGGGTGCAAACTTGCTAAAGCCTGCGTAACTATCATATTGCTTTAAGGCTATTTGTACATCTAGCTCCGCCTGAGCTGCGCTATAAGCTATGCCTTGCTGCATCAGTGCCTCGGCTAGGTACTCCTGCTCGGTTTGCCCGGGTGTAGGTACAAATATAGCCTTGTTACCCATACGCATCATATCCATTACGGTGCTATAACCGCTGCGGCTTATTATGACGGTGCTTTGCGCCATTAGTTTATTCAGCTCCTCGCTGCCCATATAGTTTACTATGGTGCAGTTGCCTTTCACCTTTCGCTTTTCACTTTTCTCTACTCGCCCTGCCACCAATATACTCGGCACGGTAAGCTTGCTAAGCTGCTTGGTAAGCTCCTCTTCCAGCAAGCCCCGCTGTGGTTCTGGTCCGCTACAGATAGCTGTTACGGCGTACTCTTTTTTAGCATCCGACATCGGACCTCCGTCATCGGATACCACAGACTGCATACGCGATAGAAAGCCAATGAAGCGCATATTCAACTTACCGTGCCCTTGCAATAGTTTTTCAGGGAATGTAGCATCGTTAGCCGGGCACCATACACCATCGAATTTTGCTAGCTGTACATGGTTAAAGCGGTTTACTATGGGCTGCATCCAAGCCCAGCCTTCGGGCATTAATATGTTTAGCTGATGTGCGATGATGTAACACTTAGCGTGCTTGGTGTGGCAGCCGTAGCGGTTATCGCTTATTACTACATCTATGGCCTCTTGTTGTACCAGCTTGTCTATCTCCTTTTGTTCGGCAGCTATAGCTTTTACAAACTTTGGTAGCTGCCCCGCCATGGCCCAAACCATATTGGTATTGGCAGGGTAACTGGGGTTGTAAGGACTTAAATGGTGTGCCTTCAGCGCAGGAAATTGCTGCCTTAGCAGTGCCAACGATGCACCGCTGCCAGCCAGCAGTACCTCGGCACCTTGCCGCTGCAATTGGTTGATTATAGGCATACAGCGCGTGGCGTGGCCTAGGCCCCAATCCAGTACTGCCACCAAAATTCTTTTCCTGCCTTCCAATACAATACTTATTTTCGTGTACGAACGTTGTTAATGGTATGACAAAGCAAATTAAAACTATCGCACGCATAACTATAGTAATACTTACAGGTATTATACTGGCTACATCTTTGCCGGGCTGTGCGGCGCAAAAGTGCGATTGCCCTACCTTCGGCGGACACAGACTTAAACATTAAACAGATTCCGTATGATTATTTCGAAAAAAGTTGAGAAGGCATTGAACGAGCATTTAAGCCTTGAGCTTGGTGCTATGTATAGTTATTTGGCAGTAGCATCTTGGTGCGAAAAAGAAGGCTACGAGGGCACCGCAAAATTCTTCTATAAGCAAAGTGCTGAAGAGAACGTGCACTTTATGAAGTTCTTTACTTATATAAACGAGGTAGGCGGCCACGCCTTGGTACCTGGCTTAAAAGAACCTAAGTACGAATTCAAAACCATAACCGAGGCTGTAGAAATGGCACTAGGGCACGAACAAAAGGTAACAAAGGCCATATACAAGGTACTGACCATAGCTAAAGACGATGGCGAC
>JAFDYM010000524.1 GCA_018267435.1 Bacteroidota bacterium
ACTAAACATTACTTAAAGCTCGTACATAATTGCGTTCTTATACTGTTAACACTTACACCAATAAACACTGCATTTACACCGCCTATGTTCCCATATGCGAAATATGATATTGCACTAACCGATTTGTTAATAAATTGCGGCAAATACGTATAAATACGCTGTTGAAATACTGTTGAAAATTATAACACAAAAATGACAGGCTAAATATTGTTAATGTAATATGCCTTATTATTTTCGCAACGAACTTATGAATTTATTAAAGGGCTCTCTTTCTTGTTTTGTGCTGACACTAATAGCTTTATCCCTTAGCATGGGGCTACGTGCACAAGATGCTGCTATTAGCTATTTCGAGTTAAATGTTGAACCAACAGTTGATAGTACGCAGCACAATATTTATTTTATGCTAGCCGTAAATGGTAGCAACAAAGTTTCTTCCATTAGTATAGATGTTAAAGGGGAAGAAGGCCAAGCCATTGCTTCAATATCTTCAAGTATAGCGGCTTTGAAATCGAGCTATCCCTATAGGATAGAGAATGGCGTACTATATCTTACGATCGAAACCGGTGCACATGCGCCGTCCCTATATTATCAGGCAACGGCTATTCTGACACCCACGACAGGTGAGCCGCTTGAATATATAAAGACGAAGCAGATGTAATGGCTAGATAGATTATACACACTACACCTTATAGACTATGAAAAACAAAATTGCTGCATTGGCGGCCATAACGCTTATTGCCTGTACTTTAGGCTTAAATGCACAGACTAACATCAATTATTTTGAGGTATACACTAAGCTTGAGCACAAGCAGCCTAACTCTGGCTTTACCCTTAACAAAGACACTATACTTGCTCGTATCAATGCAATACCAGATACGGCCTCTACTATAGCAACTTTTGTTTTTGCTGTAGATAACCCTGCAGCTGTAGACACTATGTTTTGTACACTAACTGATAGCCGTGGCCAACTCGTTTATAACGCCCCAGTAAAAGTAAGCACTGTTCAAGGTACGTCAGCATATAGGGTTGGTGGGCAAACCACTTATTATACTATTTTGCCTAAGCCATACCTAAAGCATTTTACGGCCACTTTGCGTATAAGGTATGCTGATGGAACCTTATCGGCTGTTAAAACCTTTACAAAGAATTAGTTTTTCTAGGAATCCAATTGGTAGATACTGTTAACCTGCTCTATGATACATAAAGGGTTGAAATATTTTATTGCCTTGCTTTCGTTTGTCTGCTCATTGGGTATAGATATTAACGCGCAAACACCTGGTGTTATTGATACGACTTTTTACAAGGGTATGGGTGCAGATAGAATTGTGCGTAATGGAGTTGAGATGGCCGATGGATCAGTAATAATAGTGGGCGATTTGGCTTTTGCAAACCAAAGGGCTGTAAAAGGCGTTGCTAAGTTAAATGCCGATGGAAGTACAGACTATACGTATAATTCTGGTGGAGTGGGTACTAACAATTACGTTACATCAATAATAAAGCAGTTTAGCGATAAGGTAATCATTGGGGGCATTTTTACCCAGTACAATGGTGTTGCCACAAATAGAATAGCCAGATTAAACGCTAATGGTACTAAGGATGCTACTTTCACAGCAACGATAGGCAACGGATACGTTACAGGATTATGTATGCGGAGTGATACCATAGCAGATAGTTCTTTTGTAGCCGTAGGTACTTTTACATCGGTAAATAACACTACAACCAATAGGATCGCTAGATTTAAATATGATGGTACGAAAGATGCAACCTTCACTCCTGGAACAGGTGCTAACAATATTATTTATGCTATAGATAGGCAGGCTGACGGAAAATATATAATTGCTGGGGCATTTACTTCGTATAATGGAACCTCAATCAATCGTATTGCGCGATTAAACGCCGATGGGACATTGGATACAAGCTTTGACCCAGGAACAGGTCCCAACAGCGATATAGGCACAATATGCGTGTTACCCAATGGTAAAATAATGATTTCTGGTGTCTATCTAACAGCTTATGGTTCAACCTCCATAACACGTATAGCTATGCTTAATAGTGATGGCAGCCTTTGTACAACTTTTTCTTCTGGTTCTGGTTTGAACAATAATGCATACAAATTTTTGCTTGATAATGATAAGATTTTAGTAACGGGGGGCTTTGCTTCATATAATGGCGCATCAGTACCTTTCCTTATGCGTATAGATACTACTGGCACTCGTGACTCTACATTTGTAGTGGGTACTGGGCTGGATTATTATGGGTATAATATATTCAAAGGAGCAAGTAATAATTTATTTATTGTTGGACAGTTCACAAAGTATGACAATTATTCAAGAGGTAACATTGTTAAGATTAGCAGTTCAGGTGCGATTCAGCAGGATTTTGCGCAAAACGGCCTATTAAATAGTGAAATTTTATGTGCTTCCATACAGTCCGATGGTAAAATTATAGTAGGGGGGGCTTTTACAAAGTATTCAGATGTAAGTATACCTTATGTCGTAAGGCTAAATACCGATGGAACCTTGGATAATACATTTAATACAGGTTCAGGCCCTAATACTAGCGTTTCGGCATTAGCCATACAGCCTGATGGGAAAATTATCGTTGGTGGTAGCTTTACAACATTTAATGGATCGACTGCTAATGATTTGGTGCGATTAAATACGGACGGTAGTGTTGACAACACATTCAGTTCGGGTACAGGATTTAGCTGTTGTGGTGTAAATAAGATAAAAGTATTGCCTTCAGGACAAATTATGGTTAGTGGTAATTTTGGATCTTATAGAGGTGTTCAAAAATATAGAATTGTACAATTAAATAGTGACGGTGCACTTGATAATTCCTTTACCCCTCCTTTATCAAATCTAGCCAATGCAGGATATAAAGATTTCGCTATTCAAAAGGATGGTAAAATAGTAGTAGTAGGTGATTTTCAATCTGTACGTGGTGTTACACATTATGGGGTATTTCGTATGGACTCAACTGGCACTTTGGATACTACTTTTAGGCATGGTCTTGGAAAGGATAATTATCATGCAATCAATAGTGTTGTTATTCAAGAAGATGGGAAAATTATTGTGGCTGGTGGTGCTAATATGTCTTTTGATGGTATTGCCAGGTCGCGCATATGTCGTTTAAATATTGATGGAAACGTTGATTTATCTTATAACACAGATGACCAGGCTTTGCCAGGAAGTGGAGCAGGAGCCTATATTAGTAGCATAATACCATATGGAACAGGTGTAATATGTGTGGGTAACTATAGTGGTAGATCCATGCAATTTGTTAATCAAAATGGACAATACGAACCTAATTATTTTAATAATACAGGTATAAGCAACTATGGTGATTATATAAGGGCTATAATAAAGGATGATGCGCGTGGACGTTTGCTTATGTACGGTAGTTATGAAAAATTGAATGGACAGCTTTCTTTGGGATTTACATCGTTAGCTAATTATATCGATGATGTAAGAACCGATAAACAGTTGTGTACTGGTGTTAATAGTGTTGTTTTCTTTGATAAGAATGTGACCTTTAATAGTGGTAATGTTTTTACAGTGCAATTATCAAATGCATCAGGCAGCTTTGCAAGCCCTGTTGATATTGGCAGGGATACAACAGATGGGTGGGGACCCGATTCAATAAAAGTTGTTATTCC
>JAFDYM010000525.1 GCA_018267435.1 Bacteroidota bacterium
CAAAGAAGGCGAGGTTCCTGCCATTGCCAAGCTTGAATCGCAACTGATAAAGGATACTACCAGCATCGAGTTTGTAGATAGCATCACTTTTTTGTTCGATACTATTAATGAAGGCGACAAGGTAGAACATACCTTCCACATCAAAAATTCGGGCGATAAGAACTTGATAATAGCACAGGCGGTAGGCTCGTGCGGCTGTACAGTACCTGAATACCCAAAAGAACCAGTAGCACCTGGTGCCATAGTGCCTATTAAAGTTACCTTTAACAGTGCCGGTAAACAGCACGAGCAAAACAAGATAGTAACCCTAACTTGCAACACAGCTAACCGCTACGAAAAATTATACGTAAAAGGCTATGTAAGGCCTAAAGAATAAACACATAATAAATAAAATAAAAAAATGTTCAACGATCCAATTATCCTTCTTTTCTGGGCTGGTATATTAGTAGTATTCTGGTTCTTTATGATTCGCCCACAAAGCAAGAAAGCAAAAGAACAAGCTCAATTTTTAGTAAACATAGAAAAAGGCACCAAGGTAGTAACCAGCGGTGGTTTGCATGGCCGCATAGTACGTGTAGAAGACAATGGCCAAGTATTGATAGAGGTAGACAACAACGTAAAGCTACGCTTTGAGAAGAGCGCTATAAGCATGGAGCTAACCCTTGCCGCATACCCTGCCGAGGGAGAAAAGAAAGCAGAAGCATAAGCACGCAAAAATATTTTGATACGAAACGCCGCTGAGATAATATAACTTAGCGGCGTTTCGTTTTATATTACATGAAGCGAAACCGAAACAGACAAATTCTTTACCCCGTGCTAAAAGTAGGTATTACAGGTGGCATAGGCAGCGGCAAAACCACCGTTTGCAAACTGTTCGAACAACTGGGCGTGCCCATATACTATGCCGATGACCGTGCCAAGTACCTGATGCAGCACGAGCACTACCTTATCGACTTGATAAAACAGAATTTCGGTGCCGAGGTGTACGACAATGGCGGTGTGCTTAACCGTAGGCTGCTGGCCGAAAAGGTGTTCAACAATAGCGAGAAACTAGCGCTGCTCAACTCGCTGGTGCACCCTGCCGTGTTTCGCGATACCGAGCGCTTTGTAGAGCAGCAGCAGATAAAGAATCTGCCCTATGCCATGAAGGAGGCCGCCCTGCTGGTAGAAACAGGCAGCTATAAATCCCTCAACAAACTAATAGTAGTAACCGCACCACTTGAACTGCGCATACAGCGCGTAATGGAACGCGATGGCGCTACACACGATGAAGTATTGGCGCGTATGCGCAACCAACTGCCCGAAGAAGAGAAGCTAAAACTGGCCGACTACATCATTACCAACGATAAAGATGAAGAACATTTGAAGCAACAAGTACTAAATATTCACGAACAACTATTAGAATTGCGCAACAAGATAAAAGCATGAGCGAACCTTTACGTATTGGTGTTTTGGGTGGTGGGCAGTTAGGCAGAATGTTGTTGCAGTGTGCAGCAAATTACCCCGTAGTAAGTTATGTGTTGGAGCAGGGCAATAACCCACCTGCATCTTCGCTGTGCGATAACTTTGTAGAAGGCGATATAAAGGATTACGATACAGTTTACCGCTTTGGTAAACTGGTGGATGTGCTTACCATAGAAATAGAGAACGTAAACCTTGAGGCGCTGTTTAAGCTAGAAGAAGAAGGCTTGAAGATATACCCGCGCCCGCACGCGCTAAAGATTATAAAAGATAAAGGCCTACAGAAGCAGTTCTATGCCGATAACGGTATAGCTACCTCAGCGTTTGTATTAGTAGAAAATAAAGCCGCGCTAAGCGAGCATACTTCTCTCCTACCTATCGCCCAGAAACTGCGCCAAGGCGGTTATGATGGCAAGGGTGTAGAAATACTAAAAAGCGATGCCGACTTCGGCAAAGCCTTCGATGAGCCATGTGTATTGGAAAAACTGGTAGACATAGAAAAAGAGATTTCGGTTATAGTAGCCAAGAACGAAAATGGCGACATAGCCGTGTACCCTCCTACCGAAATGGTTTTCGACCCGCGTTACAATTTGGTTGACTATCTCCTATCGCCTGCCGAGCTAACTGCTGAGCAAGTAGCTTTTGCCCAGCAACTAGCACTAAAGGTAATGACTGCACTTGATAGCCCCGGCATATTTGCAGTAGAAATGTTTCTTGACAAACAAGGACAGATACTGGTGAACGAAACCGCTCCACGTGCACACAATAGCGGCCACCAAAGCATAGAGGGCAACTACAGTTCGCAATACGATACACAAATGCGCCTGTTGCAGAACCTACCTATGGGCAGCACCAACGTCATTCAGCCATCGCTAATGCTAAACCTAGTGGGCGAGCCTGGGCACTCTGGTGCGGTTAAGTACCAAGGCCTAGCCGAAGCGCTGAAGATAGAAGGCGCATACATACACCTATATGGCAAGCACGAAACCAAGCCGGGCCGCAAAATGGGCCACGTAACCATACTAGGTAAAGACAAGACCGACCTGCTGAAAAAAGCAGATTTTATAAAGAATACTTTGAAGGTAATAGCATAGTAATAGCTTTGCACTAAACCGATAAACCACACATGAGCAAACCACTGGTAGGAATAATAATGGGTAGCGAAAGCGACCTGAAAGTAATGCAGGAAGCTGCCGATATATTAACGCAACTGGGCGTTGAATTTGAATTGACAGTAGTAAGCGCACACCGCACACCACAGCGCCTTATGGAATATGCCGCTAGCGTGCAGGAACGCGGCCTAAAGGTAATAGTAGCAGGTGCAGGCGGTGCAGCGCACTTGCCAGGTATGATAGCCTCTGTAACCGTACTGCCCGTAATAGGCGTGCCTGTAAAATCGAGCAACAGTATAGATGGATGGGATTCGGTACTTTCCATACTACAAATGCCTAGCGGCGTACCTGTAGCTACCGTAGCACTTAATGGTGCACGAAATGCTGGCATACTAGCCGCACAAATAATAGGCACTAACGATAAAACCGTTAGCGATAAACTAACTGCTTATAAAGAAGAACTAAAAGCAAAGGTAGAAAACAGTATTCGCGAGTTGAAGATAGCGGGCTATACCAATACTTTCGACAACGAGTAATTGGTGTTTACTTCTACAAAACAAAAGCGGGATGCTCTAAGGAGCATCCCGCTTTTTATTCTTCATCGGTCTTCGGTCACCCGTCCTCCGTCAATTAATCTATCTTAATAACTGTTTTAGCGGCATTGCTGCTGCCGGTGTTTATGCTTAGTATGTAAGTACCTTTAGCAAGTTGTAGTTTAGCTGCATCTACTTGGTAAGTATGGCTGCCAGCCTTTAGGTCGCCCTTAAACACATCGTAAGTTTTACCTACCATATCGTTCAAGCGTATGCTTACGTTTGCATCTTTCTTTAAGTCGAAGCTCATGCTGGTAGCATTGCTAAAAGGGTTTGGCATTACTTTAAAGTTGCCTACCGATTCA
>JAFDYM010000526.1 GCA_018267435.1 Bacteroidota bacterium
AACGGCTTACGCTGAATTTCTCCATGTACTCGCTCATATCTATGCGTATCAAGCTATCTTCCGAGTCGAATAAGTAACGTGCTATAGCCTTGGCTAGTTCCGTTTTACCTACACCCGTAGGGCCTAGGAAAATGAACGTACCTATCGGCTTCTTAGGGTCTTTCAAGCCTACGCGGTTACGCTGTATGGCCTTCACTACCTTCTTCACCGCTTCATCCTGACCAATAACGGCGCCTTGTATTTCGCCGCTCATGTTCACTAGCTTGTTGCTTTCGGTCTGCGCTATTTTGTTTACAGGTATACCTGTCATCATAGCCACTACTTCGGCAATGTCCTCATCGTTTACTGGGTAGCGCTTCGTTTTCGATTCTTCGTCCCACTGGTTCTTCGCCTTCTCAAGGTCTTCCAACAGGCGCTTTTCAGTATCGCGCAGGCGGGCAGCCTCTTCATATTTCTGGCTCTTCACCACTTGGTTTTTCTGCACCTTAATATCCTCAACCTGCTTCTCCAAGTCGATGATAGTTTTAGGTACATGTATGTTTTTAAGGTGTACGCGCGCACCTACTTCGTCCATTACGTCTATCGCTTTGTCCGGTAGGAAACGGTCGGTAATGTAACGGGTAGAAAGCTTAACGCAAGCTTCTACAGCCTCTTGGCTAAAGTGTACGTTGTGGTATTCCTCGTACTTAGGGCGTATGTTGTTCAATATCTGCACTGCTTCTTCAGGCGAAGGTGGGTCAACCACTACCTGTTGGAACCTACGTGCAAGCGCACCATCTTTCTCTATGTACTGGCGGTACTCATCAAGGGTACTTGCACCTATACATTGCAGTTCGCCACGGGCTAGTGCTGGTTTAAAGATGTTCGAAGCATCCAAAGAGCCAGTAGCGCCACCGGCACCTACTATGGTGTGTATCTCGTCAATGAAAAGGATAACGTCGCGGTTCTTCTCCAACTCGTTCATTATCGCCTTCATACGCTCTTCGAACTGGCCGCGGTATTTAGTACCTGCTACTAGCGCAGCAAGGTCTAGCATTACGATACGCTTGTTGAACAATACACGCGATACTTTCTTCTGAACAATACGCAGTGCTAGGCCTTCTACGATTGCGGTTTTACCCACGCCCGGTTCGCCTATCAATATCGGGTTGTTCTTTTTGCGGCGGCTCAATATTTGCGATACGCGCTCTATCTCGTTCTCGCGACCAACGATAGGGTCAAGCGTACCTTCTTCGGCCATGTGTGTTACATCGCGGCCAAAGTTGTCCAATACTGGCGTTTTCGATTTTGCATTGCCAGGCTTTTTAGATGACGAAGCGCCACCGTAGCCTTTGCTCTTATCATCATCAAACGGCTCATCGTCGTTTGGCTCGTTCGGCAATTCCGCTTTTATGTCGTTTTGCACTAGGTCAAGCTCCTGTTTAAATACATCGTAGTCCACGTCGAATTGGTTAAGGATTTGGGTAACTAAATTGTCTTTGTTTTTAAGTATGCTCAGCATCAGGTGTTCGGTGCCTATTACATCGCTCTTCATTACCTTGGCTTCAAGCACGGTAATTTTAAGCACTTTTTCTGCCTGCTTGGTAAGCGGCAGGTTGTTGGGGTTGAAGTTGCCTTTAGCTGTTTTATCTTTTATTGAGTCTTCAATAGTTTTACGCAGCATCACAGGGTCCAGTTCCAAACTCCTCAATGTTTTAATGGCCAAGCCTTCGCCCTCACGTATCAAGCCCAGTACTAAGTGCTCGATGCCTATGAAGTCGTGGCTCAACCGTAGTGCCTCTTCGCGGCTGTAGGAGATAACCTCCTTTACTTTCGGTGAAAATTTTGCTTCCATAGTTGTTCTTTATTCAAATTTCAATCCAAACTGTATAATGCCAAAATGGCAGGCTTGGTCGTGTTATTTACGTTGCGCTATCCAGTTTAGACTTTTCGCCGCATAAAATCCTTACAGCCCTTCTTTCAAACCTAGTGTAAATATCGCGAATAGGCAATTAGTACTACATATAATTTGCTGTGAATGCTAACATTATTTCAAAAACAGAACCATTTTGCATACATTGGCGGCAGATTTCTGTTTTTAAATAAAATTGTTTAGTTTTATTGGGTATTGACCCTATCTAAAATGTAAAGCACACTAGCGTATGAAGTTTCAAGTTGACAAAAGAGACAGACTGGTAATAGTAAAGCTGAATGAGGAGAAGCTGTTGAGCAATCTTGCACCACAGTTAAAGTCGGAGCTAGTAATACTAAACAATGAAGGTTTTAGAAATATAGTACTTGACCTAGGTGAAGTACAGTATGTTGACTCATCGGGCCTTAGCGCCTTGCTAGTGGGCAACCGCTTGTGCAAAGAAGCTGCAGGTATATTTGTACTTACAGGCTTGAACGCGCACATACAAAAGCTAATCAAAATTTCGCAGCTTGAGCCGATATTGAATATCGTTCCATCGCTTACCGAGTCGGTTGACTATGTAATGATGGAAGAGCTTGACCGCGACTTACGCAGCTAATCAGCCTTGCTTAATGCAGTTTGACGTTACCATCCTAGGCAGCAATGCCGCTATACCAGCGTATAACCGTCACCCATCGTCGCAGGTAGTTAACTACAACGGCAACCTTTTTTTGGTTGACTGTGGCGAAGGTTCACAGTTCCGTATGCAGCACCTTAACGTTAAGCGCGGCAGGTTAGATAACATCTTTATTTCGCACCTACATGGCGACCACTTCTTTGGTCTAGTGCCATTATTGACCAGCTTTAACCTTAACTGGCGCGAGCATCCCCTAAATATTTATGGCCCTCCGGGTTTGAAGGAGATAATTGATGTGCATTTTAAATATGCCAATACCGTGCTCAAGTACGACATCAATTTTCACCCTATTGAAGCCGATGCCCCAAGGGTGATATATGAGGATAACCACATCACGGTAGAAACTATCATATTGACTCACCGCTTGCCTACCACGGGCTTTTTGTTCAGGGAGAAACCTGCCCCGCGCAAAATACTTAGCGAGAAGATAGAGCAATACAGCATACCATACCAAGTAATAAGCGATATAAAGAACGGTGCTGACTTTACTACTGCCGATGGCAATGTAGTGCCGAACGTAGAACTAACCTGCGACCCTGCTGCCCCGCGCAGCTATGCTTACTGTAGCGATACGATATATACCGATAGCTTTACCGAGCAGATAAAAGGCATAAGCACCCTATACCACGAGGCTACCTTTGTGCACGAGCATGCCGAACGCGCTGCCGAAACATTCCATACCACTAGTACCCAAGCGGCAAAAGTGGCAGAAGCCGCAGGCGCAGGCAAGTTGCTTATTGGGCATTTTTCTGCCCGCTACGAAAACCTAAGCACCCTACACGTCGAGGCCAAGGCGGTGTTCCCTAACACGCACCTAGCTGTAGAGGGTAGTGTGTTTGAAATCTAATTCTGAAATACGAGGTACAAATTACAAATTGCGAAGTGCCTACTGGGGGAGGGTAGTCATTTGTTTGCCACAGATTCACAGATTAAATACAGGATGAATTTCAAATTACGAATTGTATAATGGGGGAGTGAGTTGTTTTAGCCACAGATTCACAGATTATAAAGCAGAAAAGTTTATTGATGTAAGAGCTAGGCTCCACAGTATGTACGCACGCTGTGCGAAGCAGCATAAGCTATGCGCAACAGTACCGCGCCAAATAAGTTTATCTATAATGCAAACAGCAAGCGGATATGCATTTCGTAATTTGTAATTCGTGTTTCTGTGTATTCCTTTAGCGCTCCGTGCCTTCGTGTTTAATAAATTGTATTAATTCATGTTGAGACTTGAGGGCTTTCGTAATTTGTACTTCGTACTTCGTAATTCATGCTGTATTTAATCTGTGAATCTGTTGCAAGACTTGCATTTAGTAATTCGTACTTAGTAATTAATTGTGGTTTTGGTATTTCTATCGTTTCTTAGTGCCGCAGTTTTTTAAAGCGCAGTATGGCTAAGTTTTTAATACATATCGGTTATATCAAATCGGGCTCTACATATTTGCAGGCCTGGTTCGATAAGCACCCTGCCATGCTGTATAAGTACAATGCGCTGGGCGGGTTCAACAACACAGAAGATTTATCGTGGTATGCCGAGCGCGAAGAACCCTTGCACGAATGCTATGTAATAAGCAGTGAACTGCTTAGCGTATGGCCCAGCAATTCAGATATTGTAGGTATGCGCAGCGGCATACAGGGCTATGATGTAAAGAAATATCAGCAGAAGTTGTGCGATACTTTACATGCGCTATATCCTACAGGTAAAGTGCTAATAGTAACACGCGGATATACTACGCTTTTTAGTTCGATGTATGCGCAGTATGTATTCAATGGCGGCACGTTCAATTTTCAAGATTTTTTTAAATCGATGACCGGCAGCACGCCAGATTTGTTCGACTACTCGCGTATAGTAGGTATGTATAGGCAGCGCTTCGGCAC
>JAFDYM010000527.1 GCA_018267435.1 Bacteroidota bacterium
ATTTACTAGTACTTTCTTTGATGTAGTAGACACCTCGATAGGCGGCTTTAGCAACTGCCCTGAGTGTTTTGAAGGTACTGGCAGGCTGTGGATACTTGATAGCGCCCGCAATGTGGCGCGCCGTGCTGCAGAGGCTACTTGGTTCCAACCTGGCAGCCAAATATTTAAAGACTCTTTCAACCGCTATGTAAACGACACCCGCTCGCTATATGGCACTAAGTTTTACGACAAATCGGCTATGGTGCACGTAGAGGGCCAATATAGCTGGGATTTTGTAAAGTGGCTTGATATCATCACTGGTGCATCTTACCGTATATACATGCCTAGCAGCCGTGGTACTATATTAAACGATACTATAGGTAACAAACTGCGCATACACGAAGTAGGAGCTTATCTACAGGCTACCAAGCGATTGTTCAATGATAACTTTAAGATAATAGGCTCGATAAGGGTAGACAAGAACACCAACTTTAAGGCGCAGGTATCGCCAAGGGGTTCGTTGGTGTACACGCTTAAGGTGCCTAAGCTTGAAAATACATTCCGCTTCTCGGTATCGTCGGCTTTCCGTACGCCTACCTTGCAGGATTTGTACTTGTACCTAGACCTGGGGCGTATATTCCTAATAGGCAACTTGAACGGGTATGATAATTTCTACACTCGAGAGTCGGTACTTAATTATTATAATACACCGGGTACTGCCGAAGAAAAGAGCAACATGAATATATTGAAGCCTATAACCATCGCTCCTCTAACACCTGAGCGCTCATTGTCATTCGACTTTGGTTATAGGGCCGAGATAAACAAGAAGGTATTCATAGATATATCTGGTTACTATACCCGCTACAAAAACTTTATAGGTTTCCAACGTGTAGTACGTACCAAATCGGGCAACGCTACTGGTACACTTGAAGAGCAACAACAAGCGGAGGATAACATAATAGCAGAGGGCGACTCGATACCAGATGCAGAAAACCCTTACTACAAGGTATACCAAATGTGGGTTAACTCGCCTGAACCTGTACCAGCTTGGGGTGTGGCTGCCAGTGTGCAGTACTACGTAGGCAAGGGTATAACGCCTTATGTAAACTATACTTACAGCGATCTTGACGACAGCAACTTGAAGAATAACGACTACGCTATCCTTTCGGGCTTTAACACACCTAAGCACAAAATAAACGTAGGTATAAGTGGCCACAGGGTTTGGAAGGGCTTAGGTTTTAATGCCAACTTTAAATGGGTAACCAGCTATCAATGGCAAAGTCCGTTTGCTGATGGTACCGTACCTAGTTTCCATACGCTAGACCTACAGGTAAGCTACGAAATAGAAAAAGCATACAGCACCGTGCGCATAGGTGGTAGCAACATATACAACAACTGGCACATAGAGGCAGTAGGCTCGCCTAGGCTAGGTGCTATGTATTATGTAACATGGACCTTTGATTTTGTTAACTTTGGAAAGAAACCTGGTGCTACTACTAACAAGTAAAACCTTTTCACCTTATTTGCGTAAAACCACTCTACTATTAGGGTGGTTTTTTTATTTACCGAAGCAAGATGATTGGAACAGTACGAGAATTTTTATTGAAAGGGTTTGAGGGCGAAAGCCCAGAGGAACGCAAGAAAGCGGGCTATCTGGCATATATTATTTTAACCGCCTTTACGCTTAACTTACTGATTGTAGTATCCCAATTCTTTATTGGCTTAAGTCCTTTATACCTCATCTCCAATATCTCATCTTTTGTAGGTTTAATTGTTGCGGTTTTCCTTTTCCGCAATAGGCAGGTACACTTGGCTGGGCATCTAATGGTTTGCTCGGTGCTTACAATGGTTATTATACAAAACGTATTTCGCGATATATACACACACGACCCCGCCATACGCTACCGCATATATTTAAACATGGCATCATTGCTAGGCTTGTGCTTGGTTAACATGGCCTTCTTCCGCCAAAAGAGCATTATCTTCTTTTACTGTGTAGTGTTCGAAGTTGTATTGTTCTCTCACAGCTTTGTTATATACTATAACCTAAAGGAAATACCAGGCATGACTGCCTTTGTATGGCAGCATTTCGGTACTGTGTTTGTAGGCTTGATAGCGCTTACGGCCATCGGCTCGTGGCTGTTCGACTACGTAAATGCACTGTTTGAAGAAAACGCGCAGTACGCCAAAATGATAGAGCAGCAGAACGAGCAGCTAGAGAAGATGGTGAGCGAGCGCACCGGTGCCTTGCTGCGCAGCAACGAAAGCTTGGCCGAGTTTGCACACATAGTATCGCACGATTTGAAAGAGCCGCTGCGCACCATATCGGGCTTTGTAAGCTTAATAAGCCGCTACCTTGAAAAGCAAGGCCTAATGCAAGACGAGATAGAAGAATACGTAGCCTACATAAAAGGTGGCACACACCAAATGGATGCGCTGATAAACGATGTGCTAGCATACAGCAAACTGAATACACAGGAAAAGGTGTTTGCTACCGTAGATATGACACAAGTAATAGGCAATGTAAACCGCACACTTGCCAAGGCTATATACGAAAGCGAAGCGCAGATAAAACTAAGCAGCATAACAGCTGTACACGGCGATAAGCTACAGATGGAGCAGCTGTTCCAAAACCTGATAAGCAATGCCATAAAGTACCGTAAAGACGATGGCGAACTACGTATACAAATAGGCTGTACACAGCACGGCAATATGATGAAGTACTACGTGCGCGATAACGGGATAGGTATAGCCCAGGAACACTTCGATAAAGTGTTTCAGGCTTTCAAACGCTTGCATAGCAAGGCTGAATATGAAGGTACTGGCGTGGGCCTAGCTATATGCAAACGTATAGTAGATATACATGGCGGCAACCTATGGGTAGAAAGCGAAGAGCACGTAGGCACTACCTTCTATTTTACATTACCTAAGGTTCAAACAGAGGTGCCAGCTATGAAGCCGGTAGTCCACGCTGCTTGAAAATTGAAGCCGCCAGTTATGGCATCTATGTCCAATACTTCGCCTGCAAAGTAAATACCCGGTAGCTTTTTGCTCTGCATGGTTTTAAAATCAACCTCGCTTAGGCTTACACCACCTGCGGTTACAAACTCATCTTTAAAAGTAGATTTGCCATTTACAGCATAGCGCCCTGCGCATAGCTGTATAGCAAGCTCGGCAATATGCTTATTGCTCAGGTCAGCAAAGCGTAAGGCCTTTATTGGTTCACCTGTCAGCTTATCCCACAACCTACTTGGCAAGCCGAACTGGGGGTTAGAGCCTACTATCTGTTTAGGGTGGTTTGCTTTATAGCTTTTGAAGTATTCTGTTACTTCGTTTTGTGTTTTATCGCCTAGCCAGTTTACATCTATTTCAAACTTATGTTGCTTATCGGCAAGCACCCTTGCACCCCATGCCGATAGGCGCAGTATGCCAGGTCCGCTCATGCCCCAGTGCGTTATCAGTAATGGTCCGCTGTTGCTTAGCTTAGTACCTACTACGCTTACTGTAGCTTTGGGTACCGATATACCTTCTAGCCCTTTAATGCGTTCATCTTTTATATTGAAGGTAAACAGCGATGGTACGCTAGGCACTATAGTGTGTCCCATCTTCTCCAGCATTTGCCAAGTACTCATGCTGCTGCCTGCGGTTATTATTACGGCATCGGCTATTATGGTTTCGTTGCGGTTGGTTAGCACCTTCCATTTACCGTTGTGTTCTTCTAAGTTGCTTACGCCTATCTGCGTGCGCACATCTACCTTCATACGCTTTGCTTCGCTTAGGTAGCAGTCAATTATAGTTTGCGATGAATCGGTAACAGGGAACATCCTGCCATCGGCTTCGGCCTTTAGCTTCACACCGCGCAGCTTAAACCATTCAATGGTATGTGTTGGGTTAAAGCGCGTGAAAGGACCTATCAACTGCTTCTCGCCACGCGGGTAGTTCTTCACCAGCTCGCGCACATCAAAGCAATGGTGCGTTACATTGCATCTGCCGCCGCCGCTTATCAGCACTTTGCCTAATAGCTTGGGTGCTTTTTCCAGTATGGTTACTTTATAATCGGGGTGATGTTCGGCACAAGTAAGTGCAGCAAAAAAACCCGCTGCCCCACCGCCTACTATTACTATGTGTTTCATGGTAGATTAAGAATGGAACGCTGATTTTTGATGATGATTATGATTGCTAATTGTGGCAGGTTTTTTACAAGATAAATCTTGTATCACTTACTCTTCCACCACTTGATATATATCGCGCAGGTTGCGGCCTATGCCATCGTAGTCAAGCCCATAACCTACTATAAAGTCGTTCGGTATTTCCATACCAACATAGTCAATGGTCAATGGGTTTTTCAATGCTTTTGGTTTGAATAGCAACGATGCTATACGCAATGATGCTGGCTTCAATTCATGAAAGGCTGGCAGTATACGCGCCAAAGTGTGGCCGCTATCTACTATGTCTTCCAAAATTATAACGTGTCGGTCTTCAATGCTCTGGTTCAAGCCTATTAGGGTAGATACTACGCCTGTGGTGCTGGTACCTTCGTAGCTTGAGGCTTTAACGAACGATATTTCGCAGTCTAGCTTCAGCTCTTTCATTAGGTCGCTGGCAAACATAAACGAGCCATTAAGTATGGGAACAATGATGGGGCGCTTGCCCAAGTAGTCATCATTTATTTTATCGGCTACTGCACGTATAGCCTCTATTATTTCCTTTTCGCTTTTATAGATGCGGAATGTTCTATCGTTCAGCTTTACCAGCTTTTCCATTATACAACTTTCGCCCAAATATGCTAAAAAATGCCTGTACCTAACAATAATTCCCCCTGTGATTTTGCTTAGTATATCTGCAAAGTGTTTTAGCCACAGATTCACAGATTAAATGCAAAGGATAAATACAACACATACAGCACAAACAAAAAAAGGAACAGAATACTTATCGCGTACTCTGTTCCTCTATGTTATTTGTATTTAATCTCTGTGTTCTCCGTGCGCTCTGTGCGACACAACACCACTATGGCAATAACCTGCCGTAGCTGCGTGGGAACGGTATGGTTTCGCGGATGTGTTGTAGGCCGCATATCCATGCCACCAAGCGCTCCAAGCCTAAGCCGAAGCCTGCGTGTGGCACGTTGCCAAACTTGCGCAAATCTAGGTACCACTCAAATGCCTCCATTGGCAATTCGTGTTCTACTATTTTGCGCTTTAGTTTCTCTATATCTGTTTCGCGCTCGCCGCCGCCTACTACTTCGCCGTAGCCTTCTGGTGCCAGCAAATCTACGCCCTTGGCATAGCCTAAGTCGTTGTCGTCCTCCTTCATGTAGAAAGCCTTAACCGCTTGTGGCCAGTTGTATACCATCACCGGCTGACCGAACATCTTCGTCAATACCGTTTCATCGGCACCACCAAAGTCGTCGCCACGCTTAAAGTTTTGCGCGCTGCTCTTCCATTGCTTCACGCTGTCTTGCTTCTCGGCGTTGTCCTTTAGGTCGTTCTTCAACTGGTCAATTTTGTTGCGGTTGAAGTTGATTTCACCCTTCTTCAATTCGCCACCTGCTATCTTGGCTTCGCGCTCATCAATATCAGCCTGTATGGCTTTGGCAGCAGCTACCAAGGCAGCTTCTTCCTCATCCAACATCTGTAAGCTAGTGCGACCGTTGATAGGCATTTCAGCTTTTATTACGCTCACCGCATCTTCGTATTTCATACGTATAAACGGCTCCTTAACGCGTTCAAGGAAAGTAGTATCGCGCTCCAACACTTTCAGTTCCGCTTCGCATTTCTGCAACACAGTACCTACCACAAACTGTACGAATGCTTCTATCACATCCATATCCATTTTCAAGTCGTAGAAAGCCATCTCAGGCTCTATCATCCAGAACTCAGAAAGGTGGCGGCGTGTCTTCGATTTCTCGGCACGAAAAGTAGGTCCGAAGGTATATATCAAGCCCTGCGCCATAGCCATTGCCTCGCCATATAGCTGTCCCGATTGCGATAAATAAGCAGGCTCGCCATAGTAGTCAGTCTCGAACAAGTTGGTAGTGCCTTCGCAAGCATTGCCCGTAAATATCGGGGCATCCATCTCTATAAAGCCACGCTCTTGAAAGAAAGTGTGTATAGCATAAATAATGCTGTTGCGTACACGCATTATAGCCCACTGCCTGCGGCTGCGTAGCCACATGTGGCGGTTATCCATTAGAAAATCTACGCCGTGCTCCTTAGGGCTTATCGGGTAGTTTTCTTCAGCTACAGCTATTATGCTTAGTTCGGTTACTTGTATTTCGTAGCCGCCCACTTGGCGCTCGTCCTTCACCACGGTGCCGGTAATAGCCAATGAGCTTTCTTGCGGCAATCTTTTAGCTGCCTCGAAATTATCATTACCTACCACTTCCTGATTTATTACAGCTTGGCAGAAACCCGTGCCATCTCTGAACGTCATGAAAACAAGGCCCTTGCTATCGCGCTTCTGCGCGTTCCAGCCTTTTAGCTGCACTACTTGTCCTTCGTGCTGTGGTAAGTCTTTAATGTAAATCATAAAAATCTCCTATTCCCCTTGTTTTATTATAGGGACTGCGAATATAAGAAAAGGCATTGTTAGTGTTAAACACTTGATTTCTCGTTAGTTTTTTGAATTTTTGCAGCACATGCTTAATCAACGCTTATCGCAAAAGCTCTTACAGAAACTATCGCCCCAGCAAATTCAGCTTATGAAATTGCTGCAGATACCTACTGCCAACCTTGAACAACGTATAAAGGAAGAGCTAGAGGCTAACCCTGCATTGGAAGAAGGTGAGAGCCAAGAGGATGAGTTCGATACAGATGATATTGAACCTGTTACAAGCAGCGAAACCAGCGATATAGATAACCCCGAGCCAGAGTTTGAAGGCGAGGGCAATGAAGCCGAAGATATAACGCCAGAGAACGACGTGGACATGAGCGAGTACTACGACGAAGACGATGAAGGCGTAGCCGACTACAAGACCAGCGACCCTAACGAGTTCCATGACCCGGATGATGAGAACAAGACCATACCTGTGGTAAACACCAGTTCTTTTCACGAATTTTTAGAAAACCAAGTGGGTATGCTGGACCTAAGCGAAAAGCATAAGGTAATAGCCACGCACCTAATAGGCAGCCTAGATGATGATGGCTACCTGCGCCGCGAACTGGATGCGATAGTAGATGATTTGACCTTTCGCCAAAATATAAACACCGACGAAGACGAACTTACCGAGGTATTAAAGCAGATACAAAAGCTAGACCCACCGGGTGTAGGCGCACGTACCTTAGAAGAGTGCTTATTGCTACAGCTTGAACGTAAGGAAGAGCCAACAGTATACACCGAACTTGCCATGAAGGTGATACAAAGGTACTTCGATACTTTTGCAAAGAAGCACTACGAAAAACTAGAGCACCAGCTACAGATAGATAGCGATACCTTGAAGCGCGTGGTGGAAGAAATAACCAAGCTAAACCCGCGCCCAGGCAATGCTTTTAGCAGCGGCGTGCAGGCAAGCCAGGTTATAGTGCCCGACTTTATCATCACCAACAATAACGGCGAACTGGTACTTACCCTTAGCAATGGCAATGCGCCCGAGCTACGCGTAAGCAATCATTTTAAAGATATGATTGGCGAGTACAAAAACAGCAAGCTAAAGAGCAAGGCGCAGAAGGAAGCCATACTATTTATTAAGCAGAAGTTGGACAGCGCCAAGTGGTTTATAGATGCTATACAAAGCCGCTACAATACCATGATGGTAACCATGCAGGCTATTATGGAATATCAGCACGATTACCTAGCCACAGGCGATGAAACGCTGATGAAGCCCATGATATTGAAGGACATTGCCACCCGCACGGGTTTGGATATATCTACCGTAAGCCGCGTGGCTAATAGCAAGTATGTGCAAACCGAGTTCGGCACTATATCATTAAAGTTTTTCTTTAGCGAATCGTTAAGCACCGAAAGCGGCGAAGAGGTAAGTACCCGCGAGGTGAAGAAAATACTATCGGACCTGATAGGTGCCGAAAGCAAAAAACACCCTATAAGCGACCAAAAGCTAACCGAAGTGCTGCAACAGCGCGGCTATAACATAGCCCGCCGCACCGTAGCCAAATACCGCGAAATGCTGAACATACCAGTGGCGAGGTTGAGGAAGGAGCTGTAGTACAATGGAACGCGGATGACACGGATAATACAGATCAACGCGGATTAATGCAAACTATTAAACACTGAGGAAAGCCGAGAACATAGAGAATGCAAGAAATACAAAAATGTTTTGGCGCGGTGCTGTCGCGCCCTGCTTTGGACCGCGTGCGTACATACTGTGAAGCCTAGCTATTACTTGCTTATTTACATCAAAATTTTAGCTATCTTTACTTGACAATTATGTCGAAATACAACAACATATTAAAAGAGATTAAAGATCTTTCCAAAGAGAATTTGGAGGACTTATATTTTTTTGTGCATTCGTTGAATCCTAATAATAAATCATCAGATAAACAGCGCAAAAAAATCCTATCGTTTGGTGGTGCTTTTAGCGATATGTCGGCTAAAGATTATGCTGCCTATTTGAAGAATACAAAAGAAAGCAGGGACGGTTTATTCGATAGAAATATTGACCTGTGAAACCTTGTATGCTTGATACCGATGTTCTGTCGGAATTTCTTCGTGGAAATGAAAATGTAACCGCCAAAGCAGAAGAGTACTTGCAAGAGCACGGTGTAATAAGTTTTAGCATTATTACTTACTACGAAGTTCTTAATGGGCTGTTGTACAAAGATGCCAAGAAGCAATTGGAAAAGTTTGAACGCTTTGCAGAAATGAGCAGGATAGTTCCTATGACGTTAAGAACAGTTCAAATATCTGCCAAAATACAAGCTGATCTTAGAAAGAAAGGAACAGTAATAGGCCATACAGATACACTTATTGCAGGTATTGCTATTGCTAACAATTTACAACTCATAACCAATAACACCGCCCATTTTAGTCGCATTAAAAAGCTTAAAATTGATAATTGGGTATAAGAGCTAGGCTCAGCAGCAGGTTCGCGCGTGGCGACCAACAGTACGCGCAAGGCACTACAGCACCGCGCCTAATAATTCTTTGTATTTCTTGTATTCTCTATGTTCTCGGCTTTCCTCCATGTTTAATACTTGTATTCATTTCACCTAGCATTTCATCCGCTTCAATCTGCCTAATCAGCGTCATCTGCGTTCCATAGCAGTTACAATCAAAATGATATTACATTTGCCCTATGCGCGCATTTGCCAAGGCCGTATCGGTCTTATTTCATCCCTTGTTGTTTCCATTGTATGGCTCGGCACTTATACTAGCCGTTAACCCTAACCTATATGGTTATTTTGGCGAGAAGGTGCACTTTCTATGGCTCATCATCGTGTTTATATTAACGTGCCTATTTCCTGCTATATGGCTGGTAATGATGAAGCGCTTGGAGATGATAGACAACCTGCAGTTGGATACCGCCAACGAGCGCATTATACCCTTTATAGCCACAGCTACTTTTTACCTAATGGCTACCTGGATGTTCAAGCCATCGGTAACTATGAAGGTGCCTAGCAACCTGCTTATATTTTACATGATGATGGGCGGCACAGTAGCCATATTCGTATCCTTCTTCATCAACATATTTAGCAAGATAAGTCTGCACGCTGTAGGCGGTGGCAGCCTAATAGGTTTGGGTATGCTTATGATCCGCTTTTCTACCTACGACCTCCGCATTGTGTTTATAGCATTGATACTATTAGCAGGCTTAATAGGCACTGCCAGACTGGTGCTAGAGAAGCACACGCCCCTGCAAGTATTTACGGGCTACCTGGTAGGCTTTACGGGACAGTTTGTAGCTTTCAGCATTATATCTAGGTTTGTATAAACCAAACATAAAACCCGACTGATGTACACCACTATACTTTACAGCGTTGAAAACGGCATAGGCCGCATTACGCTTAACCGTCCCGATGTATTCAACTCGTTCAACGAGCAACTGAGTGCTGACTTTATAGATGCTTTGAAGAAGGCAACAAAGGATGAAGCTGTGCGCACAGTTATAATAACTGGCGAAGGCAAGGCCTTCTGTAGCGGACAGGACTTGAAGGATATAAAAGGCGAGGTAGGTCAACGCAGCCTAGGCGAGAGCGTGCTGCGCAGGTATAATCCTATGATAGTAGCTATACGCGAAATGCCGAAGCCTGTAATATGCCGCCTGAACGGTGTAGCCGCAGGTGCGGGTGCATCGTTGGCATTGGCTTGCGATATGATAATAGCCGTAGAGACTGCTAGCTTGATAGAAGTGTTCAGCAACGTGGGCTTAGTGCCCGATAGTGGCTCATCGTTCTTTCTACCGCACCTAGTGGGCTACAACAAGGCATTTGAATTGATAAGCCTAGCCAGCAAGGTATCGGCGCAAGAAGCCAAGGACCTAGGCATCATCTACAAAGTAGTGCCTGCCGAGGAGCTTGACAATGCCGTAAACGAACTAGCTACGCGCTATGCCAATGGCCCTACCAAGTCGTATGCCATTACCAAAAAGATGCTGAACAAAGCATATACCGCCACCCTAAACCAAATGCTGCAAGAAGAATACTACGGACAGGAAATGGCCGGCCGCAGCGAGGACTACAAAGAGGGCGTAACGGCATTTAACGAAAAGCGCAAGCCGAACTTTAAGGGGAAGTAAGGAGATTAATCTTCTACACACGTATAACCTTTAACGCCATATCCTTTAAGCATATTTTCAGAAACATCTTTTCTGATATCTCCTTCCACAGTATTACATGCGTAACCTTGTGTAATGTATGTATTCACCGCATAGTTATACTCAGAAACAAGGTCGTAATCCTCTTGGCATATTCTCACTTCTCCTTCGTTCACTTTTTCGCATTCTGCACATGGAGCAGTACATGTATACGTAGTTGCTTTGCTGCATGCACTTGTTGATAGGATTAATAAAAGTGCAATCGCGTAAAGGGTCTGTTTCATACCTATTTCAACTTTGTCATACTAAAATATATAATTTTCATAGTTACAAACAACAAAAAAAAGCC
>JAFDYM010000528.1 GCA_018267435.1 Bacteroidota bacterium
AAGCCATTACAGCCCCGCCTTGTGTTTTATCTAAATACTAATTACTTAATACTTTGTACTACTTGATATTTTAGTAACCATCGCCATCTAGCAAGTTGCCTATACCGCCTAGTATACCGCCTTCTTCGCGGCGGCCACCTGTTTGCGGTGCATATTGATAAATACGTGATGCTAACCTTGATATTGGCAATGTTTGTAGCCATACCTTACCGGGGCCACGCAACACGGCAAAGAAGAAGCCTTCACCGCCGAACAGTGTATTCTTAATGCCGCCCACCATTTGTATGTCAAAGTCCACGTCTTTAGTATAAGCTACTACACAACCTGTATCTATGTGTAGGGTTTCGCCAGGTGCTAGGGTGCGCTCCATAATGTGGCCGCCTGCATGTACAAATGCCAAGCCATCGCCTTCCAGTTTCTGCATTATAAAACCCTCGCCACCAAACAAGCCGGTGCCTAAACGTTTTTGAAAATCTATACCTACCGATACGCCTTTGGCAGCGCAAAGGAAAGAGTCTTTTTGGCATACCACTTTGCCACCCATTTCAGCTAGGTCCATAGGTATTATTTTGCCAGGATATGGCGATGCAAAAGCTACTTTTGCTTTACCAGTTCCTTGATGCGTAAAGGCCGTCATAAACAAGCTTTCACCAGTTAATAAACGCTTGCCTGCGCCTAATAGTTTGCCCATAAAGCCGCCGTTATCTTTGCTGCCATCGCCAAATATGGTTTGCATTTGTACTGGCTGGTCTTTGTACATAAAAGCACCAGCCTCAGCCACTACAGTTTCCTGTGGGTCTAGTTCTACCTCTACACATTGCATTTCTTCACCGAAAATACGGTAGTCTATTTCATGGTTTGTTCTCATTCTAGTTTATGGTTTTTGTTTCTAGTATAAATATAATAAGGATATGACGCAGTTGCCAATGCTTTATTTTAAGCTTGCGTTATGCTGCTATACGTTTTGTTGCCGCGTATAAAATAGTGCCACATTACGCTTTTGCCGTACAAATATTTGTATGATTTGTATGGAACAGCCTTGCGTTTTTCTACTAAGCTAGGTATAGCTTTTATAAAGTGCCACGCAGCTTTGTGTATAGCTTTAAAGCTGTTCCAATTGCCATCTTTTTGTACGGAATGTATGGCTGCTACTTCATCTAGCAGCATACGGAATGGTAACAGCCACAGCAAGGTACTTAATGGCAAATTCTTGAACATCATCATTAAGCTGTTGCGGAAATTAAGGTAGGTTTTGCGCGGGTTGCCTTGTGGTAGGCTGCCACCGCCCACATGGTACACCACACTTTGCGGTACTACTATGTTGCGCTTGCCTAAGCTCTTCAGCCGCCAACATAAATCTACTTCCTCTTGGTGTGCAAAAAAGTCTTCATCTAATGCCCCCGCGGCCCAATAGTCCTTACTGCGGATAAATAGGCAGGCACCCGTTGCCCAAAAAATATCTATTACATCATCGTACTGCGCTTCATCTTTTTCCAGCGTGTCGAATATTCTCCCTCTACAAAAGGCATAGACCAGAAAATCCATATAACCACCACTAGCACCCGCATATTCAAAGTGCGTAGGCTGGTAATAGCTACGTAGCTTGGGTTGGGCGGCAGCTATGTTGCTGTCCTTTTCCATTTCAGCTATCACTTTTTCTACCCAGCCATCAGTTACTTCTATATCTTGGTTCAGCAGCACATAGTATTCGGCGTTTACGTGCTTTAGTGCATCGTTATAGCCGCCTGCATATCCGCCATTGCGGGTGTTCTGTATTAGCGTTACGCTAGGGTAATTCTGCCTTACCCATTCCACCGAGCCATCGTTGCTCATGTTGTCGGCTATTACTATTTCGCATAGGGTGGTATCGGTATATTGCATTACCGAGGGCATAAACTGCTCCATGTACTTTTTGCCGTTCCAGCCAAGTATAACTACCGCTACCTTTTTACCGCTCATTAGCTGCAAATAAAATTGTTATGTTTAACCTGCACAATGTAACGTAAAACTTTTTGCAATGAGCGATACCCTGTATGCCGAACAATATTTAGCCTACCAAAGCGAACGTAGCTGGATAAGGAAGACTATCCGTAAGCTATATCTATGGCAGGTGCGCAGGCATGTAGTGGGCAATGCTATCGACTTTGGCTGCGGCGTGGGCGAACACCTTTCTACCTTTAGTAAAGATAGCCTAGGGCTAGAAATAAACGAGGCCACTGTAAAGTACTGCCAGGCGCATGGCATGAACGTGCAACTGTACAACTATGAAACGGACGATTACCGTTTGCTAGATATACCCGTGGGCAAATATCAAACCCTGGTAATAAGCCACGTGCTTGAGCACCTGCACCAACCAGAGGAGATACTGAAGAAACTGATGGATAGCTGCGCACGCGTAGGCATAAAGCGCATATTTATATGCGTACCTTGCGAGGTAGGTTTTGCGCACGATAAAACACACGTTACTTTTATTACCCGCCAATACATTGCCGATAAAAAGATGGAAGAATACCACGGCTTTAAACTTACCAAGTGGGGCTATTTTCCTTTCCCTTTCAAGTTTGTAGGTAAGCTGTTTGTGTATAACGAACTTAACTTGATGTATGAGCGCGCCTAAGCTGCTGCACACATTTGTAATACTGGCTTATAAAGAATCACCCTACCTGCAAGCATGTGTAGATAGCATACTGTCGCAGACTGTACCCAGCGAGGTAATCATCTGCACTTCTACACCTAATAACTATATACAAGGTATTGCCGATAAGCATGGCATATCCGTGCATGTAAACACCAATGGCGGCAGTATAGGTAAGGACTGGAACTTTGGTATGCGCAGTGCCGCTACCCAGTATGTTACCCTTGCGCATCAAGATGATATTTACCATGTCGACTTTGCAGAAAAATGTATTGCACTTGCTGAGCAAAATGAAGCATCAAAACCATTGATGGCATTTACCCGCTCGCTAACCTATAAAGGCGATAAAGAGCTGAGCGT
Source organism: Bacteroidota bacterium (assembly GCA_018267435.1). Taxonomy (GTDB): domain Bacteria; phylum Bacteroidota; class Bacteroidia; order Chitinophagales; family LD1; genus Bog-950. The sequence continues at coordinate 2,996 of JAFDYM010000528.1, forward strand.
ATCTTTCAAGAATGTTTTACGTTGGTTGTTCATATTTCCTTTCCATATTAAGCAGTGCATTAGCAGCAAATCGATTAAAAAGTCTATCCTGCTTTTCAGCAATAGCATCTCATGCCCTGGGGTATTTTATGTAAAACAGAACCTAGATGGTTTTCAATTTAATGAAGAGGCCAAGTATATCCTCGATTGGGAAGCTTGGTACAACATGAGCCAGATGGACGGTGCATTCATTTATGTGCCCCACATACTACACACCCACCGCGAGCACGAGGGCTCAGCCACATCATCTACCCAACTAACCACCCTGCAGCAAGAGGAACAATGGCTACTGCAGCGTATATGGGGCAATGCCGCCATAGCTAAGCTAATAACCAAGCTACTTTTACTGGCTAAATAAAGAAGGAGGTTTTTAGGCCTCCTTTTTTCACACACGCTTGTTATTACAATATCTATTTAGGGTTTACAGGTGCGCCTTTGCTATCGCCGGTTTTACCTGCATATTTTTGTGGTTCATCTTCCATTACATCGGTATAAGGTTTGCCTGCTAAAGGGTTTACTGGCACAGTGCCTAAAAAGTTGTCGGGCGTACCATTTTTAATATCTATACCTATGGTGTTTTCCTTACTGCGTACAGGTACTGTACGGGTATCTTTTTCAGCTGATTTTAGCATCGTTTCAAATTTGTCGCTGCTTGCCTCTTGCTTAGGTGCTTCCACTTTGGCCATCGCTATCCAGTTAAAGCTTAAGTCTTTGTTCTTGTTTACCTTTACCTTAAAGCCGTTGCTAGTTACTTCGGTTATGTGCATTTCTATATTTGTAGCAAGCGGAGTAGTAGTTACAACTGGTACGGCCCCGTTCAGTTCTGCTTTATAAGCATCGCTAAACTCGAACCATTGCTCCTGTTCGGTCATAGCAGCTACACCAAAGTCATTTACTTGCTTTTCTAGCTTTTCTACTTTGTTTTTTAAAGCCTTTATGGCACCGGTATTAAATATGGCAAGTTCACCGTACGATACGCCCTGCTTGCCAGGAGCTGTAAGTGTGGTAGGTGTTTCTTCAGCTATTAAGCCTACATGTATCTTGTCATAATCTTTTTGGTTTTTGAACTTGTAGTAGCTTAGATTAAGTTCATCCATAAACGTCAACGCGCTATTGTAGTCATTTGCCTCAAATGCACTAATGTCTTTTTTCTTTTCTTTAGTACTCCAAGAGTAATAAGTATAAGCATTAACGTAGCCACCTGCATATAATGCAGGTCCGTAATTATAGTCGTAGCTATTAAACTCGCCGCCATACCAGCAGCTCGATGCATTATCGCCGCGCATGGCTGGGCTGCAGCTGTTTACTTGAGACAATACCGATTTGCCGCAGTAGGTTCGTATCCAAGTAGCATCTTGCATGTTCCAGCCACCGCAGTACGATTCGAAATATAAACCCGATGTACCTTGCGCGCGGAACCAGTTGTTGGCATATATCGATCCTACTTGTGAATAACCTGCCGGGTTAAGGTAGTAATTAGGATCGTCGCGGTCGAATATGTAAGGAATGTATGATGAGGTTGCATATAGGT
>JAFDYM010000529.1 GCA_018267435.1 Bacteroidota bacterium
AAGGCTCTATTATACCGCCACTCCATATTTGTTTACCTGTGGTAAAATCAAATGCTACTTGCGAAGTAGCAAAATAACTTTTCTTGTCACTATTCTTTTTGCCTAGATAACTATACGAGAACAGTATCTTAGTTGCGCTATCGTATAGTTCATATCTAAACTCGTTATCACGGCGTAATACCTGAAAATCAGAACCGAAATCTGCTTCAACAAAGTTGAAAACCTTTGCTTTATCTGCTCTTCTGGTGTTGGCGTCGTAGCCTAAAAAGTAAAAATCCATTTTTTTTAGGTGGAAGTCTCGTAGCGTACGTATGTGATAGAACTTACCATCAATTATCTCAGACCTTAGGTAATTAGTTTTATCAGGCAATGGTACATTGGCAACATCTTTACTATCTACCACTTTTAGCTTTTGGTTATAAGTGGCAAATGTTGTTTTTTCATTGCTGCGCATAACTGAAATATAGGTTTCATCGGCAGGTAGGTAAACCATTGATTGTCGAGAAAAACCATTTTCAGTGGTAGCCGCACCATAGGCACCTACGGTAAGCACAACATTGTCCTTCTTAAAAACAGTTTGGGCTACCGATACATAGCCGCAAAGCAATATGGCTATGGTGATAATTGTAAGTTTCATTATATACATAGCGGCGAATATAAACTCATTTTGTACAATACATAAAAAGCCGCCTTAGTTATTAGCTAGGGCGGCTTTTTGTTTTAGTGATAAATGCTTATTCCAATTCAAGCAATACTAAACGCTGCGTATCATCTATAAAACCATGTATCATTACCGTATTGCCATACTGGCGCATTTCGGTAGGGTCTACTCGTGTTAGTTTGTCTCGGTATTCCCAAACTTTTTCTTTTGTCATTGTGCCATCTGGTTTTATTTTGTTATACACTATCCATCCTCCCCAGCCGCTTACGTTTTCTCGTTTATCAGTTGGCGATTTTGTAAAGTTACCCTCTACATCGGTATAAAATATATAATACGAACCGTTTTCGGCAACAGCGGCACCTACACCAAAGTTTTCGGTATATGCTGAACCCAATTGGTATTTGCGAATACCTTTGCACCATTCCATTTCGCCATCGGCACCAAGTTTAGTAAGGTATATATCACCGTAGTATGTAACAGTCGAGTTGCCATTACTTCTTGTGTCATAGCCTTCGGCCACTAACAACATGCTGCCATCATTATGCAAAATTGCTTTTCTAAACTTTATAAAGTACACATCCTTTGCATGCGAAATGCTACTGTTAAGGTCCAATACTGTTTGCGGGTAATCGTAATTCGTTTTACCGCCTTTTAAATTACCATCCTTATCTAGCTTAACCACATACACACCATGCGCAGTATTTTTGTTTGGATAATTAGAGTATGCGCCAAAAAACAAAAATCCTCCATCAGCTTGCTCAACCATATCAATGCTACTTATAAATTTATCCTCAGCCTTAATAACAGTTTTCTTTATAGAAGTACTGTTTTCGCTTATGCGCATCAATTCGTATCTGTAAGCAGGTTTGTCATCTTTTGTTTTCTCGTCCCTTCTATCGCTAGGGTATACTTTTGCCAAAAGGTATGCATTGCCTGCATTATCTACCATTACATCTTCATTATCCATTATTACCTCGGTATATGGCATTTTAATTTCCTTGGCCCATAGCTGGTTGAACTTGCTATCATATACTATAAAACCTATCTCATCGTAGTTTACTTTATCGTCACTGCTTTTTTGCACTTTTCTATATGCCACTAATACTTTGCTCGAATCTTCGGAGGTGCGGATAACGTACCTATCGTACCAACCATACACACCCAGTAGTTGTCCCGTAACATCATTTTTCGATACAATATCTTTTGTAGCGCCGCGCTTTCCGGTTTTGGTGTCTATTTCTACAGCATGCAATACGCTCGGCCCCTTTTTCTCAGTAGTGTTATAAAACCAAAAGTATTTATCGCCTATTTTATAGGCTGATAAAGCATAAGCATCTGTACCCAATGTTTTTGTTTCTATGTATTCGCTAGACTTTAAGGTACCGTCTGTACCCAAGCCATGAATAGATAAGGAATTTACATCTCCACCTAGGTTAACTATACCGTCTACAGGATTTCCAATAAACTTTTGGTGTGGGTGGGTTTTCTTCATTTCGAACTTAGGTCCGAACTTTACTTTCAACTTGCTCTGTTCAACCGATTGGGCAAAAATGGCACTTACGAGCATAAGCAAGCCCATTACAATAGGTGTTTTCTTCATGGTTCTATATGGTTTATGGTTAAAACGAATATAGACAATTGTTACATTTTCAATAGATTTTATATCAGCGCTTTGTTTAAACTTTTAGACTCCTGAAAGGTCGTAGTAATGTTAAAATTCCTTAGCATTACATAGCCGAGGCACAATATTTGAGTATAGAACTGTTAGTGATTTATATTTTAGCCAAGTGAAAAAAGCCCTATCCATATTAATATTAGCCCTAGCACTAATTACAGCGCAGGCACAAACCGAAAGCCAGCCCAAACCAAAGGCTACCGCCAACGATAGCTTGATACAGTTTTCGGGCTTTGCCCTTACTGCCGATAGCCTAATGGGCGTGCAGTATGCCCACATTACGGTGCTTAACCGCAGCAAGCACGTAGCCTATGCTGGTGCCGATGGCTTTTTTTCGTTAGCTGTACACAGGGGCGATACGCTTTACTTTACTTCAGTAGGTTTTAAGCCTTCGGTGTATGTAATACCTACAACTATGACAGGTGAAAAGTATTCGGTAATACAGCTAATGACGCGCGACGACCTACATATACCAGAAATAGTGATATACCCATGGGATGACTTTAGACGTGCATTTCTAGATTTGCGCTTGCCCGATGACGACCTAGAGCGGGCCCGCCGAAACCTAGAGCGTGAGCGCCTAGCCGAGGCAGGTGAAAGACTAGAGGCCGATGGTGCAGAGGCTTCGAAAAACTATATGAGGGCCAATTCCACCAAAACGTATTACTACCGCCAAGCACCACAGCAAAACTTGTTCAATCCTTTGGCTTGGGCCGAGTTTATAAAGGCCTGGAAGCGCGGAGACTTTAAGAAGAAAGACTAATACACACTCCATCATATAAACTGCTATGTGCATTCTCCCTTTAGGAAGCTAGAGGGTGCACATAGCAGTTTTTTTATTTCACATATCCCCGTTTGTAACTATACTACCATGTGCCGCATAGCGTTTTACCTTTAGGCTTGTAAAACTGCACTATGCGCCAATACTTATTGCTTTTGCCTGTTATAACCTTGCTTGCCGCCTGCAACGGATGTGGAGGTTCGGGTAAAAAGAGCGACCTGAAATTCTTTCGCTACAATCAATCATCGGGCTTGGCATCGCTCGACCCTGCTTTTGCCAAAGACCAATCTACCATATGGCCGTGCAACCAGTTGTATAACTCGCTAGTACAGCTAGATGACAACTTGAACACACAGCCTAGCATAGCCAAAAGTTGGACAATAAGCGAGGACGGCAAGACCTACACATTCATATTGCGCAACGATGTGAAGTTTCATGACAATGCCTGCTTTACCGATGGTAAGGGGCGCACTGTAATAGCTAGCGATGTAGTGTACAGTTTCAACAGAATAGTAGATAGGAAAATAGCCTCGCCGGGTGCTTGGATATTCAACAATAGCATAGATACTACGCAGGCATTTTTAGCGATGAATGATACTACCTTTCAGTTGAAGTTGAGCAAGTCCTTCCGTCCTATGTTGGGCATATTAACCATGCAGTATTGTTCGGTAATACCCCATGAAGCTGTAGAGAAATACGGTGTTGATTTTCGCCGCAACCCGGTGGGCACAGGGCCTTTTATGTATAAAAACTGGAAGGAAGGCACGGCTTTAATATTGGTAAAGAACCCGAACTACTTCGAGCACGATGCGCAGGGCAAGCAGTTGCCTTACCTTGATGGCATCAAGGTATCTTTTATAGATAACAAGAAAACTGAATACACTTCATTCCGCCAAGGCGAACTAGACTTTATCAATAGCATCGACCAAAGTTTTATAGATGAAGTGCTAGATGAAGACGGCAGCTTGCAAGCTAACTTGAAAGGCAAGTTCAACCTGCTGAAAACGCCTTATCTGAATACAGAATACCTAGGCTTTTTAACCGAAGGTAAAGACCTAAAGGCGAACCCGCTACTGAACCAAAAACTACGCTTGGCTATCAACTATGGCTTTGACAGGGCGGAGATGCTGAAGTATCTGCGCAATGGTGTAGGCAAGCCTGCCGAGAGCGGCTTTACGCCTTATGGTTTGCCATCGTACAGCGATACGCTGAAAGGCTTTAGATATAATCCAGAGAAAGCCAAGGCGCTTTTGGCAGAAGCTGGTTACCCAGGCGGTAAGGGCTTGCCTGAGATAAAGCTATATACCAATGAAACCTATAAGGAGTTTTGCTTGTTTATAAGCAAGCAGTTGGAACGCATAGGTATGAACGTAAAAGTAGAAGTGAACCAACCTGCCATACTGCGCGAATGGATGAGCCTTGGCAAAGTAAATTTCTTCCGTGGCAGTTGGTTGGCAGATTACCCCGATGCAGAGAACTACTTCGCAGTGTTCTACAGTAAGAACGGTTCGCCACCTAACTATACGCGCTTTAACAATAAGCAATACGATGCTTTGTACGAACAGGCATTGGCAGAGAATGACGATGCTAAGCGCTTTGCCATTTACCAACAAATGGAGCGCATTATACTAGCCGAAGCACCCGTAGTGCCGCTATACTATGACGAGGTGCTGCGCTTTAGCCAAAACAATGTGGAAGGCCTTACTGCAAATGGCCTGAACTTATTAAATTTGAAACAGGTGAACATTAAACCATAGCCATGAACCTAGACGGAGACTTAGAGGATATAGACCTGCCTGAACGCCAC
>JAFDYM010000052.1 GCA_018267435.1 Bacteroidota bacterium
ATCCTCTTGGCTTAAGCCGCTATCTTTTATGGCTTGGTTAATGGCATGCAAGGCAAGCAAAGTAGTGCGCGTAACGCCTTTGGCACTTACACTTAGCTGTTGCTTTAACTCCTCGTTGCTAATTTTTATTTCGCCGAAAGGCATAAGCTCGGCGTACTTGGTATCGAATAGGTCAAGGTGCGAAAGGCCGCATTTACCTGCAGCTAAAGCCGCTCGGTTCTCGGCTACGCTATGGCCCAGGGGGCTTATAATGCCCATGCCGGTTACATATACCTTGCTCATGGGCGTACGCTTACTTCGTCCTGTTTTGTTCTATAAACTCAACCATGGTGTTTACGTTCACCAATATTTTGCGGCCCTCTTTAGGGTCGGTTATTTTTATGCCGTACTCGCGCTCAAGTAGTACTACTAGTTCTATCGAGTCGATTGAATCCAATCCCAAGCCTTCTCCGAACAAAGGTGCATCATCCTGAATCTCGTCAGGGTTCATGCCTGTAAAGTTCAAGTATTTAATAATATGCTGCTTCAATTCCAGCTTTAAGGTTTCTCTGTCTACTGCTTCCATTTCTTATATTAAATGTTGCCTTTTCAGGCCAATAATAGCTATTATTTGGATGGCGAATGTAATACCTAATAGCGGTAAAACGCTATATAATACATCTTTTATGCCTCCACCTTTCAGAAATAGCTCATAATAAGCCTCCATGCACCAGTGCATAGGCGATATTTGCATGAAAAATTTTAACGAATCGGGCATGGCGAATGCGGGAACAATGATGCCCCCAATGGCCGCCAGTATTACTACCGATACCGCCCCGAAGCCAATGGCCTGCTCAATGGTTTTGGCATATACGCCCAAGGCTACACCATAGCTTACAGCGCACCAACCACATATTAGCGATACCAATAACAAACCGAACATTTCAGTGGGCAATTCTAACTTAGGTAAACCAATGGCAGGAAAGAGGAATATACCCAATGAGAATATAACCAACACCTGTAGTAGTGTAACACCTATGTAGGTTAATTGTTTAGCGCCAAGCACTAATAAATAATTGGTAGGTAGTGTTTTTAGCCTTATAAAGCTGCCGCTTAGTTTTTCCTTCACCACGCTTGTACTAAGCGATACTACGATGAAGAACATAGCGAAGATAGTCCAGGCAGGTACGTTGTGCTGTGTAGCATTAGGTATGCTGCGGCTGCCGTCTTTACTGGCAGGTATTTCTGCTATGCTCGATTGGTTGTTCAGTATCTGCTTCTCTAGGTCTTCAGGCAGCTTTTTGTTGTTCAAGGCTATGTATAGCGATTGAAGTATCTGCCTTGTTTCTACAAACTGCTGTGCACTGCGCAGGGCGCTCTGCACCGAAAAGCGGAACGACTCCTGTAACACAGGATTGTAATACATACTTACAGGTGCTACTGCAGTATCGGCAGGGTTGAAGGGCTTGGCACCGTCTTCATCCTTCGGCTCCATACCTAGTTCGCTTATGGCTTTGTTAGCTATTATTTTGCTCTTGGCTTTTATGGCAGAAGTAAAACCCTTCGGAACGGTTACGCCTATCATGGCCTCCTTCTCGGCCATCTGCGTTTTCAGTTGTTCGTCGCTCAGGCTGCTATCGGCCGTTATTACATCGAACATACCAATCTTGCTAAGGGCATCTAGTACCTGCACGCTGCTTTCGCCACCATCGCGGTTGCTTACCAGTATGGCAATCTTGTTTTCGTTTACCAGTTTAAAGGTGCTGTTCTGTATACTGGTAATAACTACCACTAGCAATATGGGCATGGCAAACATCACTGCCAAACCCGCCTTATCGCGAATGAGTATAGTGAAGTCTTTAAGTATGGCTGCCCATAGCTTGAACATGCTTTAGATAGTTTTTGATTTGCCGGGCTAATGTAATCAAAGCGGCGATTATTTCAGTTTAGGCGTTAGTGAGGCCAGCATACTGCAGTACATCTTTTGAAAGTAGTATCAAGTTTAGACAGATTATAAATTACGTATTATAAAAAATATTTCACCAAATTATTTGGAGAATTGATATCTCGTATGCTATATTTGCATCGTCAAAAAAATAAAGAGAAATAAAAATGTTACGCAAATATACATATCAAATATCGCCGCTGGGCTTCGACGCAATCGAGCGCAGTCAAGGGTTTGCGGGCTTTCGCATTAAACGTGGTTATATGAATTAGTAGTATAGCACGTTCCATAATCGAAAGCCTGGCAGAAATGACCAGGCTTTTTTATTGTCGATAATTTTACTGTAATAAATTTAGTTATATCATAAAAATGAAAAGTATGAGTGACACGGGAAGATTTTGGGTTATGGCCAAGGGCCGTAAGTTTTTGGTGGAGCCGATAGGTCCAGAAAGACCCGCAGATTGGGGTTCGATAGACCCTGCTACGGGCCAATTGATGAACAAGAAAGGGCATGGTAAGCACATAGGTGCCATTAATGCCGCTGAATCGGTAATTAAGCCCGAAAACGGCTTTAAAGATATAGTGCAGATAACAGGTTCGCCCCTGTCGTATATAGAGGGTAAATTGTTAGATAATCTTTAAAGCTATAAGCACGGCATGATTCGATTGAGGAACATAGCAAATATGGGCCAAGGGCTGAACACGTATCAAATACATAATGATGCGCACGATAGCAGTATGCCCATACATAAACGGACAAGGTTTAGTAGTACCTGATATAGATGTATATCAAGTAATTGTTGAACCCGGGTCCGTGCAAACAGTCCGGGTTTTTTGTTGCCCATCCGCGAAGGTTTGCTGCATAAACGGGTAGCAACAAATACAACAATTAAACCAATAGCTATGATAACAACAGTTAAAGCAAAAGAAGGCATAGCATGGCAATGGAAAAGTGTGCTAGGCAATGCTATAAAAACAATGAGGGCTATAGCCAGCAGCTTATCGCTAGCCGATGTATATGCCATAGAAAAACGAAAGCAAAGCGAGCTGCACGAGGCAGGGCTTTACCGATGGTAAGCACAAAGCGAAATGAAACAAAACTGATAAAACACAAACAACAAAAAGGAGGTTGACCATGAAATTCAACTTAAAAATATTCAACCGCAACAAGGTGGTAGAAACTGTAACTAACTACCAAGGTGAAACAGCTTATAAGCTAACACCTGCTATGGAACTATACGCGGCAGTAGCTGCTACATCGCTTAGCGATACCTTTTATGAGAAGGGCGACAAGCGTGTTGAGCGTTTACGTGCATTGATAGCTGCAAACGATGCTGCTTATGTAGGTAAGCTAGCTGTATATGCCCGCGAAAAAATGAACCTACGTTCAGTGCCATTGGTGTTGGCTGTAGAGCTAGCCAAGGCTAGCCAAGGTAATGCTACTGTAAGCAAAACAGTAAACCGTGTGGTACAGCGTGCCGATGAAATAACCGAGCTATTGGCTTACTACCAATTTGCGAATGGTCGTACTAAAGTGAAGAAGCTGAACAAGCTAAGCAAGCAGGTGCAAAAAGGTTTGGCGCAGGCGTTCAATAAATTCGATGAATACCAGTTTGCCAAGTACAACAGCGCGGCAGAGGTAAAACTGCGTGATGCATTGTTCTTAGTTCACCCTAAAGCTAAAGATGAGGCGCAACAAGCCTTGTTCAACAAAATAGCGAAAGATGAACTAAGCACTGCTTACACTTGGGAAACCCAGCTTAGCCAAGCAGGCCAGGCAACTTACGAAACTGCCGAAGCGCGCGATGCGGCTTTTGCAGGTAAGTGGGAGGAAATGATAATGAGCGGTAAACTAGGCTACATGGCTACGCTACGTAACCTACGAAACATATTGCAGGCCAAAGTATCGGCAGCAGCAATAGAAAAGGTATGTGCTTATATAGCCGATGCAAATGCAGTGGCTAAAAGCAAGCAGTTCCCTTTCCGTTTTGTAAGCGCATACCGCGAGTTGAAATGCGAAAGCAGCGGCTATACTGCACAAATGCTAGACGCATTGGAAGATGCAGCGCGTGCAAGTGCGGCCAACATAGCAGGCTACAATAGCAACACCCGAGTAAAAGTGGCGGTTGACTTTTCAGGCTCGATGCAAACAGCAGTGAGCGGTAAAAGCACTGTGATGATGTACGAGGTAGGTTTAATACTTGCCATGTTGCTAAAAAGCCGTTGCGCAAACGTAACCACCGGCATATTCGGCGATACTTATAAAGAGGTACAAGTACCTTCTAAAAGTATACTGGCCAATGTGGAAACCTTCCGCAGCCGATTGGGCGAAGTGGGACACAGTACTAACGGTTACCTGGTTATCAAAAACTTGATAGACCGTAAAGAGGTAGTGGACAAAGTGATGGTGTTTACCGATATGCAGATGTGGAATAGTAACGGAAGCTACGGTTCAACCATAGCAAGCGAGTGGAAGAAATACAAGCAGATAGCGCCAAAGGCAAAAATCTATTTGTTCGACCTAGCAGGTTATGGTAACACACCGATACAAGTGGAAGCTAACGACGCCTACCTAATAGCAGGTTGGAGCGATAAAGTTTTCGATGTGCTGGCAGCTATCGAGAATGGAAGCGATGCGGTAGCGGAAATTGAAAAGATAGAATTGTAGCAATGATTGAATAACCACGGGCGGCTTGCCGCACATACAAAAAAAGTTTTGCGCAGGGTGTTGTTGCCCTGCGCGTGCTGACCCACCCCTTCCCTGCGCTACTGCAGGGAGGGGCTTATGGAGGACCGATTTATGTACAACGATGAAGAAGGTATTTGGTTAGGAAGATTGAAAAGCAAGCGACGCAAAAAACGGTTGCAAAAGCTAGATAGGGACAGGCAGCTGCGCCGTATGGATGCTGAACTACGAAAACTATATGAACAAGAAACAGAGCTTGGGTATATAGAATTAGATAAGCCAATACCATGGGGATGGAGAAGGAGTTATGTGCTAAGAGAAGATGTGGCAAGAAGCAACGATGCGGCATTCTACCAAAAAATATTGGATAGGATAAATTCAACGGAGCTATGTAGGCGAAAGGACTTTATGCAGCGATGCAGTAAGACAAAGAAGCTGAAACCCATTATGCAACATACCTTATGGCTAAGCCAGGAGCAGTTTACAAAACTCGGGTTTACCGATAAGGAGAGGATGTTGTTTGAATACAAATGGGTAAGGTACCCTAACGGCTATAAGTATAGGGTGTATGTGTATCTAAACGAATGGCAGTTTGAGTTTAAAGTACATAAGCATTTTATAACACATAAAAAAGTACATAACAATATACTTCAACAGCGCATAAGCGAACTAGAAAAGGTGGTACAGAGGTATGATATAAGATGTAAGCTGATGAGCATATACGGCCACAGCAGAATGAGTGAGCATAATTACAAGTACGAGGTTATGGAAAAAGACCTTGATCGTTCTTTGAAAGATTATTTATTAAACAGACATTCAGAGATGTCGTAGAAGCAATGTACTTCGCTAAAATAGGGGAGGAATCATGCGGTACTTGCAATATAGTACGAGATGTTCCGGGTTCTCCCGATAGCTATCGGGACGGCATCGGTGCCCCGTCATCTATTTACTCTCTGAATTATTTTTTCTACAGCGGTGCCGTAGATGTATGTTACTTCGCCTGTCACGCGTTTACACGAGGGATGAGCGGCCTTAAAACCGTCTCCCGTACATACAACAATTATAGCCCGCTGTATTAAAGGATGCCGTAAATATGAGTTACTTCTGGCTAATCGGTTCGAATCCGACTTTACATCTATTGTAATTAAAACTCATGTTGCTTGTTGCTCCTTTATTTAAATGTTACAATAACAGTGTCGTAGAAAAAGCATACTTCGGTAGAACGAAACACTCATATGTTTAGGTCATAGGTTCAACTCCTGTCTTCATATCAGCAATGGTATGATGTAGTTCAGTTAAACGCGTTTTCGCTTATTACCTGTTATTATTTATGTCGCGTTCGTCTAACGGTTCAGGACACCATCTTTTCAAGCTGGTTATAGCAGTTCGATTCTGCTACGCGATGCTACAGGTGCCGTAGATAAGAATTACTTCGCCTCATTAGCGGTTTGTCGCAGGTTCGATCCCTGTCGGGTCCACCATTGTTCTTTTAAGGACCCGTAGCTCAGTTGGTAGAGCAACTATTATTCTTATCGGCTATTGCCCTGTTTAATTTATGGAAGTAGATCAGTTGGTAGATTACTTGGTTTGGGACCAAGAGGTCGCAGGTTCTCCCGATAGCTATCGGGACTGCCATCTGTTATATCACCACATTATAAGTGCCGTAGGTTACAGTTACTTCAATATAGGATTGACACCGTACTGTTGCCGCTTATTGCCTTGTAATGCTTTATTAAATTTTAAAAATTGATGGAGATGAGAAACTATTTATGCCCGTATCAACGTGTAGGCTTCGGTAAAGCAAACATTGCCGGATCGCCTAATTGGTAGGGCATCAGAATTTGACTCTGATCGGTGCGGGTTCGAATCCTGCTCCGGCAACATGTGGTGATAAAGTCACCGTTTTCATTGGCTGGTATCCCAACGGAAGAGGAAGCAGGCTTAGAACCTGTACAGTGAGAGTTCGAATCTCTCCCGGTCAACACATTGTTTCGTAGCTCAGATGGAGGTAGCATCCCACTTTTAATGGGAGGGTCGCAGGTTCGATCCCGAAGCTTCGGGACTGCCGGAACAACAAACATTGATTCATAGTTCAACGGAAGAACAGGGCTCTACGAAAGCTCAGATAAGAGTTCGAGTCTCTTTGAATCAACTAATGGAGAGCAGGTAGATATTGAAATGGGTTGTGGGCCGCGAGGCTATGCTCGCGGTGGCGAGTTTTACCTCGCTATTCAATTCCCTCCACCTCCGCTGTATTGAACAAGTAGCTCCAATGGTAGAGCAGCGGTTTGAAGCACCGCGCGTAATGGTTCGATTCCATTCTTGTTCACTTATAATGGTGAAGCTGGTGTAATTGAGCCGCGAGGCTATGCTCGCGGTAGTGAGTTTTACCTCGCAATTCAATTCTCCTCTTCATTCGCAACTGGATTTAAAACTTGGGAATGCACCGGAGATAGCGAACCGGGATGGTCTGTAAAACCATTGCCTTCGGGCTTAGTAAGTGCAAGTCTTACCATTCTCACTAAAAACAATATTTGATAACCATTTTAAAAAACAAAACACATGTAATGAGGATAATGAAAAGCTAAGCCAACGGTACATAGGTAATACGTTGGCAAAAATGAACTGACATATTACTAAACCGAAAAGCAGAATTGGCCATACGTGGCTGTACCGGCTTTCAAAATACTATTATATGGAAACTGAAAGAATAACCGATGCCGATATACAGGCATTGGGTATTGCTGACGAGGAAATGGTATGGGTATTCGGCAGGTTGGCAAATGCAATTGTTCGAAACACAGAAATGGATAAAGCTACGGCACTGCAACACATGGCCGATGTTATGCGCACTCCGTTTTTGTACATGCAGCAGTGGAACAAATTCCGCAGCATGGCTGTAATGGTAAGCGAGTACCGCGCTGCGGGCAAGCTGCCAGCTGTACTTAACAGTACCATGCATAGCGAGCCATTGCCGTATGCTGTATTCGGGCGAAAGCATATAGACAAAGGAGCATTTGAGCAAATGGAAATAGCAATGCGCTTGCCTATAGCGGTAAGCGGCGCTTTAATGCCCGATGCGCACACAGGTTATGGCTTGCCCATAGGCGGTGTTCTGGCTACCGAAGCCGATAAAATAATACCCTTTGCCGTGGGGGTGGATATAGCCTGCCGAATGTGTATGAGCGTGTTCGATATACCATCGAACATATTGGATACACAAGGCGAGCTGCTGAAAAGTTTGCTGATGAAGCATACCGTTTTCGGCACAGGTGGCAAAACCAAAACCAAGTACGACAGCAGTATTATAGATAGACCCGAATGGGAAGAAACTGAAAAACTACGTTCATTGAAAGATAAGGCATACGAGCAGCTAGGTACCTCGGGCACGGGCAACCACTTTGTAGAGTGGGGCGAAGTAGAAGTAACTGCGCCTAACGAAGCTGTGCCTTTGCCAGCGGGTAAATACCTGGCCTTGTTATCGCACTCAGGTTCGCGCGGGGTGGGTGGCAGCATTGCCAACTACTATTCGCGCATAGCCGAACGTAAAACCACTTTGCCACAGCACGCCAAGCACTTTGCATGGCTTGACCTGAACAGCGAAGAAGGTTTTGAGTATTGGATAAGTATGAACCTTGCTGGCGAATATGCAGCGGCTTGCCATCACGAAATACATAACAAGATGACAAAAGGGCTTGGTGTACACCCTGTAAGCAGGGTAGAAAACCACCACAACTTTGCATGGCAGGAACAGCTAGCCAATGGCACCACCGTAATGGTGCACCGCAAAGGCGCAACACCGGCAGCTACGCAGCACTTAGGTATAATACCTGGCAGCATGGCTGCACCGGGCTATGTAGTTAAGGGCAAAGGTTATGCGGCATCTATCAACTCTGCCAGCCATGGTGCAGGCAGGGCTATGAGCCGCGCCGAGGCTATGCGTAGCATTGAGAAAGGTGATATGCAGTATGAATTAAAGCGGCATAAAATTGAATTGATAGGTGGTGACATAGATGAGTCGCCAATGGCCTACAAGGATATAAATACCGTAATGGCAGCACAGACCGATATGGTAGAAGTGCTGGCGAAATTTAAACCGCGCATTGTACGTATGGCTTATAGCAAAGAGCGTAGCGAAGACTAACAAACATACATTAGGCAGGCCGTAACCTGCTTAGTGTTTTTATTAAAAAATACACCTATGAGAACGACAATTGATGATATAATACATACCGTTGAAACTAGCTTGCGAACTAGCTTCAGTAACACGTATGTGTGGTTTGGTAAGGATGATAATCTGTTATTCTACAAACCAACTAATGGAACATGGAGCATAGCAGAAATACTGGAACATGTATCGCTTACCAATCATTTCTTGCTATTGATAATAAACAAAACAACAGCGAAGGCGATCAAGCGTTCTTTAAATGCCGATGCTGTAACAGTGCCCGATAACTATATGGAAATGTTGCGGCGCGTAGATGAAGTAGGTAAGCACAAAAGTTTTACTTGGATACGCCCCGAACACATGGAACCTGTAGGCAAAAACTTAAATGAAGTTAGGGTGTTACTTGATGCACAACTTGAGCGATGTATAGCCAATCTACACAGTTTAAGTAATGGCGAAGGCTTACTGGTACACACCACCATGACGGTAAATGATTTGGGCAAGATAGATGTGTATCAATATCTCTATTTTCTAGCCAAACATATTGATAGGCACATAACGCAAATGCAAATAGTAGAAACAGAATTTGAAAAAAATAAAAGATAACAATACAGTATTGAGTACTAAACAATCAAACAACTCAATACTGCATACTTAATACCAATAAAATGGCAAAGTTAAAACTAAGAGGGAAAGACCTGCGTGCTATAGGCTACCCAGAGGGGCCTGTAATAAGCGTAGCCATGAATGTAATGGAGAAGAACTACAAGCACTCTACCCTGCAAGAGGCTTTGGATATATTGAAGAACATATTGGATAGCCCTGCCGAGTATATGGAAGATGCAGTGCTGAAACCGATAACCGATTTTTTGATAGAAAAGCCAAAGGTGGGAGGCGATATGTATGAACTGAACGCTGAAGGTATAAACTACAGCACGTTCGGGGCGGAACATATAGAAGAAGGCGCTATAAAACAGATGCAGGTAGCAAGCCGTTTGCCTGTATCGGTAGCGGGTGCTTTAATGCCCGATGCGCACCAAGGCTATGGTTTGCCTATAGGTGGTGTGCTAGCTACCGATAATGCCATAATACCCTACGCAGTAGGTGTGGATATAGGTTGCCGTATGTGCTTGAGCGTGTTCAACATGCCTGCGGGCGAACTACGTGCTAGGGATAAATTTTTCGAGCGTGAGTTGAATGCTTACACGCTGTTTGGTGCAGGCCGCGAGTTTAAAGAAACCACCGAGCACGATGTGCTTGACCGTAAGGAATTCGAAGAGGTTTCTTTCTTGAAAGGCTTGCAGATGAAAGCAGCTAGGCAGATAGGTTCATCGGGTAGCGGTAACCACTTTGTAGAGTGGGGTATAGTAGATATACCAAGCGCAGATAATGCATTGAAGGTGCCGCCGGGTAAGTACGTGGCATTGCTATCGCACTCGGGTTCGCGTGGTTTGGGTGCCAGCATAGCAGGCCACTACACTAAAATAGCGATGGAGAAAACCAAGCTACCGCAAGAGGCAAGGCACCTAGCATGGCTTGACCTGAATACGCAGGAAGGTATGGAGTACTGGATAGCCATGAACCTTGCAGGCGACTATGCTAGCGCGTGCCACCA
>JAFDYM010000530.1 GCA_018267435.1 Bacteroidota bacterium
GAACCTATTCGGTCTATTGATAGGCTTTACGGTATTGGCCGATTACTTTGAGCATAGCGGTGTGCCCGCCATACTGCCCCGCTACTTACCCGATGATTGGAAAGGCCCATTTATACTGCTGATAATAGTATTTGTGCTATCGGGCTTTTTAGACAGTATAGCTGCAGTAATGATAGGTGGTGGTATAGCGCACACTATATTTAAACGCAAGGTACACATAGGCTATATAGTAGGCATAGTGGCTGCCAGCAACGCAGGCGGCAGCGGTAGCGTACTTGGCAATATAACTACTACCATGATGTGGGTACAAGGCGTAGCTGCTACCGATGTGCTGCACGCTTATGCAGCAGCAGCACCTGCCTTGTTGTTCGGCGGCTTTTTTGCCAGTAGAATGCAGCACAACTATCAGCCTATACTTAAAGATGAAATAGCCAAGGTAAAGATAAGCCGCAGAAGGCTTGCTATATCGGCAGCTATCATATTAGGTGCCATAGCTACTAATATATTATTCGACTTCCCTGTATTGGGCGTATGGGTTGTTATTTTAGTTTCTTCAGTGTTTGTAGTACGTGCTAGTTGGAGAGAGGCTAAGGCGGCTGTGCCCGGTAGTGTGTTTCTATTGGCACTGGTACTAGCTGCCAGCATGATGCCTGTGGAACAACTACCTGATGCAAGTTGGCAAACGGCTTTAGTGTTAGGCTTAGTAAGCTCAATATTCGACAATATACCATTAACCAAGCTGGCGCTTACACAAGGCGGCTACGACTGGGGCGTGTTGGCTTACACAGTAGGCTATGGCGGTAGTTTAATATGGTTTGGTTCATCAGCCGGTGTGGCTATTACTAATCTTTACCCTAAGGCACGTTCGGTGGCAGATTGGGTAAAGAACGGTTGGTATGTATTGCCTGCTTACTTAATAGGCTTTGCTGTTATAATGCTTACGCTAGGCTGGCATCCACACGCACCGCATAAAGACAAAGCGGAGACTGAAACTACGCAGCAGCATTAAAAATGCAACCTCCCCCTGCCCCCTCCTATAAACAGGAGGGGGTTGCGCAAGCGCATATCTTAATTAATAAGTGGATTAAGGAATAGCTTAATAAAAAGACGGCAAATATATTAACCCCTACCGCCACCACCGCCAAGGCGGTCGTTGCCTTGCTTTTCTTGCCTTTGTGGTGCCTTGCCACCAAAGCGATAGCTAAGCGTAAACATCACCACGCGGTCAAGCCCTTGCCAGCTGCCTTCGGTTTGTAGGTTAGTGTTGTCAACGGTCCAGCGCCACTTCATGCTTTGTGCAATATTGCGCGCTGCTATAGATACACTCAATCTGTTATCTTTTAAGAACGACTTTTTGATACTGGCATTGATAACGCCCACTGGCAAGCTACGGCCTTGAGATTGTACCCCACCCGTGTTGAACCAGCCATTGATATCAAGCACAGTATTCTTCCAAAACTTAAAGCTAGTGGCCATCCACAAGTTATATTGGTGCCCTGCTATTGGTTTAGTGTTTACACCTGCAGCGTAGCTATAGTAGCTATAATTATAGCCGTGGTTCATTTGTAAATCCCACCACTTGGTTAGTTCTAATTTAAAGTAGAAGTTGAAGGCAAACATCTTTCTATCGGCACCATTGGCATTGCCGCCACGGGTTATCCTGTTGCTATCCACACGGCTCGATTCTATAAAGTCTCTAGTTTGCAACTGGCCTATAGCTTCTAGCGCAAACATGTGTTTTTTTAAAGTTATGCTGTGGCTTATACTTACTATATCGCTGAACGATGGCTGCAATAATGGATTGCCTTGCCAAGTGCTGTATTGGTCGATATAGCTGATGGTATTGTTCAACTGCCTAAACTGTGGGCGCTGCACACGGCGGCTATAGCTTACGCTAAAGTTGTGTTTTTCGTTAATAGCAAACGATAGGTTTGCATTAGGGAAGAAGCTGAAATATTGGCGATTAACCGAGTTGTTGTTACTGCGGATATAAGTATGCTCGGTACGCAAGCCTGCCGACCAGCTAAACCATTCTTTATACGAGCCGCCATATATTAAATATGCTGCTGCAATGTTCTCGGTGTAGTTAAAGCTATTGCTAAGCAGAGTATCTTTTACATCCATGTTATTTATAACGGTGTAGGCATTATACACGTTATCGTTAAGGGTAGATTCATTCTTTAAGCCCGCTTCTATTTTGTGTCCCTTTGCCTTTCCCTTTGGTATAACATAGGCATAGTCTAGCTGTGCTATAATATTGTGTATTGCTGTAGCAGTATTGGTTCTACGGTGCAGGCTCATAGCCTCGCTGTAGTTGCCTAGGCTATCGCTAGCGCTTGAGTTCATATCGCCGCTTGGGGTACTGTTTACATAGGCGTGGGTTACATCTATGGTTATCTCTTGCCCATTGGTATCAAGCTTATGGGTGTACATTAAATCGTTGGTAATAGAGAAACTTTTACCGCGTTCATCGTTGGTAGAATTGTATTGGGCGGTAAGTTGCTCCAAGCTATTTAGGTTTTGCGCATCGGCATTGCTATACCACCAACTGCGGCCAATGTTGGCACCTGCGGTGTAAGTAAATGTGCCTTTATCGTTCGGCATGTAGTCGAATCCTGCTTTCATGTTTTGCATCAGCGCACTTTCCTTACCCTTGCTATCCATGTTGTAAAATGTAAGTGTATCGTTAACCGATATTTTACGTGTTTCTATGTAGCGGTTCTTTATTTTATGGTAGTTGATAGAATAGTTGCCGAACACATTGAACTTACCCTTACGGTAGTTAATTGCGCCATTGCCATTGTACCTGTTCAGTATACCATAGCCTGCCGAAATGGTAGCATTTAAGCCATCTGCTTTGCCCTTCTTCAGCTTAATGTTTATGATACCCGCATTGCCCTCGGCATCGTAGCGCGCCGATGGGTTGGTTATTATTTCAATAGCTTCTATTGAATTGGCAGGGATAGATTTAAGGAACGACTGCAAATCGTTTTCTGCCATTGCATTGGGCCTGCCATCTACCAATACCCTTATGCCTTGCTTGCCTATTATAGATATGTTGCCTTTTTGGTCAACACTTACGCCAGGCATATTGCGTAGCACATCCTCTGCATTGCCGATTTGGTTGGTGGGGTCTTGTGCTACGTTGTAAACTGTTTTCTCGCTATTCTTTACTATCAACGATTTCTGCGCTACCACCACTGCCTCGCCTAAAGATGTAGTAGAAGGCGATAACTGTATATTGCCTAATTGCATATCGCCCTTAAGGGTTAAGGGCATTAGCTTAGGTTGGTAACCTATGAATGAAAGGTGCAGGTCGTACTCGCCAGCCTTCACATCTTTTAACTCGAATTTGCCATCTATACCTACCGATGTAGCAGTAACAATGCTATCTCCACCCTTTGTTTTAAGTATAACATTGGCTAGTTCAACAGCAGTGTTGGTGGTAGAATCTACTACAGTTCCTGTTATGGAATAGCCTGTGTTTCTGGCATTTGCCAAGGCAAAACATAGCAATAGAAGGATGGTGTACAGGGGTTTCATACAGGCTAACTTACAAAAGGGCATAACGCACGTTTGGTAAAAAATGATAAGAATAAAAATGTATTAGGCTTGCATAACGAGCCTAAAGGGGGGAGGGTTGCCCGCTACTGTTTTAAAAAAGTATAATCGCTAACTATAGCACCTTGTTCGCCCGATGTATCCTGCGATATAAGGAAGTAGCCTTTGGCTTTCATGGCATTTAGGGTTGCCGTTATTCGCCTTAAGTTTTCGGTAGCATTTTTTTCATTGTATGGCAACAGTTCAACGTCTTCTGTTTTACCATCTTCATATACAATAATGATTTTAGCTGCAATAAAACCCGTACCCATCGATACGCTTTTGTTGCAATCGTATACGCGCATTACGGCATAGCCGCCGTTTTGGCTATAGGCAGCAGTGCTTACCAGCATGGCTATAAGGGCAACAATAAATACAGGTATGGCGCGTAGCTTCATCATGTCAAACCTAGTTTAATTTGTACATACATACAAACGGCAGCAAAGAATTGATATTGCTACTATTACCAAGCGCAAGCCACCTTACCTGTGCTTTGGCGGCTTTCCAAGTAGTTATGCGCATCGGCTATTTCTTCCGCCTTAAATAACTTGCCTTCGGCTGGTTTAAATATGCCTTGCTCGTATAGTTTCACTACGTTCTGCATGCAGCGCTTAAGGGTATCTTGCTTATGGTAGGCTAGGCGCAGCATGTTTACGCCTATCAAACTTTTGCTGCTCATCATAAATATAGCAGGGTGGTATATGCCGAACTGTACAGCCTTAACCAACTGAAACAATGGGTTGTTGGAGTCGCTCATATCGGCGGCACCGTAACATACTATTCGTCCACCTGCGGCAAGCGAGTTAATGCCTTTACGTATTGAAGAGGCACCTACGGCATCGAATATTACATCTACACCATCACCTTTGGTGGCATCTTCTATAAAATCATCGAAGTCATCTTTGCTGGTATCTATTACATGGTGTGCGCCAGCTTGCTTTATTAGCTCTACCTTGCTTGGGCTACCTGTAGTCGCATATATCTCGCAGCCTTTGTGCTTGGCATATTGCAATAGGCCGCTGCCTACGCCGCCAGCGGCTGAGTGTATCAATACCTTATCGCCATGAAAAAGGTTAACCATTTCGGCAGCGCAGTAGTACGCTGTGCAGTATTGTGTAGTAAGGGCCGTGGCTTCGGTAATTGGGGTATTGGCAGGTATTTTAGCCAATGCGCGGTGGTCGGTTACTGCAAATTCGGCGTAGCCGCCAAAGCGTGTAAGTGCAGTTACCTTATCGCCCTCTACAAAGTCCTTTACATTGTTGCCCACACGCTCTACCGTGCCGCATACATCGTAGCCTAGCAATCCTGGTAGGGCAGGCGCATCGCGGTACATGCCTTTGCGCGCCATTACATCGGCAAAGTTTAAGCCGAAACCATCTACTTTTACCAGTACCTCGCCTGGTTTTGGTACCGGCTTAGGTGTTTCGCGTATTTGAAATGCTTCTCCGGCTTTGCCGTGTTCAACTAGGTATATGGCCCTCATAAGCAGCTTAAGGTTTGGTGAACAATTAGTCCCCATTATTGTCGGTAGGGGCTATATGTGGTTCGCTTATCTGCAAATTAGTAAATTGTTTGTGCTTTACAACTTAGTAATAGGTGTTACAGTTCTTTAGCAAGTGTAAATACTTTTAAATCGTTGTATATTAGTAGCAAATAGAACGCCCATGGCTAGCATAAAGCTTAAAACAGTAGATACCCGAGCACCTAAAAAGCTGAATAAGGAAACTATCAAAAAGGAAACCCAGAAGCTGAAGTTTAAAATAGAAGAGCTGCAGAACTTGCTATATGCCGAGGGCAAACATGCAATGCTGGTAGTGCTGCAAGGTATGGATGCCAGCGGTAAAGATGGTACCATACGCAATGTGTTTGGCGCGGCCAACCCTATGGGCTGTAGGGTAGTAGCGTTTAAAAAGCCTACCGAACTGGAAATGAAGCACGACTTTCTGTGGCGTGTGCATAGCCAAGTGCCCGAAAAGGGGATGATACATATCTTCAACCGTTCGCACTACGAAGATGTGCTGATACAGCGTGTACATAACTGGGTAGATGCTAAAACAATTAAGCAACGCTTTGCGCACATCAATAATTTTGAAAAGCTATTGGTAGAAAACAACACGGTAGTTATTAAGTTCTACCTACACATAAGTAAAGAGGAGCAACTTGGCCGCCTGCAAGAGCGTATGAGCGACCCCGCCAAAATGTGGAAGTATAATGAACAAGACCTACAGGAGCGCGAAGAATGGGATAGCTATATGAAGGCCTATGAAGATGTGTTTGCCAACTGCGAAGAAGCTGCTAAGTGGCAAGTAATACCCGCCGACCAAAACTGGTATAAAGAATACCTTATAGCCCAGCGTGTAGTAGAAGAACTAGAGGCATTAAAGATGAAATTTCCTGGTTTGAAACCTGCTAATAGCTAATGGTTCCAAAGGGTATTAATTGGCTACAGCGCCATAAGCTTATTACGGGTGTGCTGGTGTTCGCGTACTTCGTGTTCATAGTTTTTATGCATGGACCAATGGTGCATGTATCCAACTACTTTCAAGGTATGTTGGGCTTCGGCACGTATAATAAAGTGGTGCTAGTAGTTTATTGTTTGGCTGCTATTGGTGCCGCTACATTGCTAGTTACACAAATAAGAAAGTATCCTGAGAATAGGGCTGTAAAGCTGGCTTATCTATTTGGCACACTTGCCCTCATCTCCATCCATTCTCGCTTTATGTTTGATAGTAATGTAGAGGCTATTCATTCGTTGGAGTTTACCTTACTTGCTGTGCTTTTGTTTGCTTTGTTCAACCGCTTCGGTGCCGCCATTATGTTTGCCGTTCCATTTATGTTGGTTGATGAATTGTATCAGTACTGGGTGCTGTATCCTGACTTTAACGACTACTTCGACCTGAACGACATAAGCATGGACATATATGGTTGCAGCTTGGCTATGGTAACGTTAATGATACTGAACGTAAAAGGGGAGTACCCGGTAAAACCATTGTATAAACGGGTTGAGTTTTGGGGCTTGATGGGTATGCTTGGGTTCTTTGCTATTGCATTTGCTACTTGCTTTATAGCGCCGTATGAATTTGAAAAATGTAGCAACACATTTTTAGTGTTGAACGAGCGCATGGCTATAGAACCCTTTTGGCGCGAGCACCCCATAAGTCATGTTATATATCATGTTCAGAAGCCTATGGAAGCTATTGTATGTTTTAGTACGCTTATCTTTATTTGCTTCGGCTTAGATAGCCTACGAAATGATAAACTACCACAACCGAATTTTCCGCAGCCTTAGCAATACCGATAATGGCGAAGTAAGCGGCGATACCACTTTTAGCTATAAGCAACAAGGTAATATAGTAACCGCTTGCTATGGCGGAGGAAGCATTGCCAATGGGCATTTAATAGCTACCGTAAACAATGAAGGCGTATTGAATATGCGCTACCACCATGTAAACACCAGCGGCGAATTGATGACGGGCGTATGCATTTCAACACCCGAAGTGCTACCTAGCGGTAAAGTACGCCTGCACGAAAAATGGCAATGGACTAGTGGCGACCAAAGCCAAGGCGAATCGGTAATAGAGGAGATATAGGCTACCGCCGCATATCATCGGCTTGCCAATTCTTCACTGCCTTCTTTATTTCATCGGCGCTTAGGTTTTCAGCCAAGGCTCGCTGTACCAATGCGGGCAGCTCGGCATCGCTGGCAAAGCGCAGGGCGCATACTCTTCCTAAACCTAATTGCGATTCTATTTCTTCAAGCCTTTTACCTGTCAATTGAAAATAGCGCAAGCGCATTTCTAGCCTTACTATCCTATCTTGATTACCTAAGGCATAATGCTGGCGCAGCATTAACGAAAGAATTCCTACAATAAGAAACAAGGCTATGATAGCTAGCCACAGATATAGTTGTTCCGGCATTTTAGCTGCACCTATTGCGCCAAGCACCACGCCTGCCAATATTACTGGGTAGAAAACGAAGTGGTGAGGTATATACCAGCGTATGTGGTTGCCGTAGTTTTGCTTTTTCATGCTTGTAGCTTATAGCTACCAAGCCAAAAATCTATTCCAAGCATTATTCAATGTCTAGCTTCTTCTTCCACACACGTGTGTAGTATATTATGATAGGCACACCTATAAAGGTGGGTGCTAGCCACACTATCCAGCCCGGCTGTATAAAGTTGATGTTAACCACCAAAAATGCAGTAAAGGTGCCAATGTAGGTGCCCGACATGCGCCCAAGATGGTCAATTATCTTCTGCTTGGCTATCAGCTTTTTATCCTCCTCGCTTTTCAGCTGCCTAGCAATATCTTGATAGATAAAGAATGTAAGTAATGCTCCGAACACTATTAACCTAATATCGAGCGTATAGAACATGTACAATACCAATACAGCCGATATGCCAAGGGGTAACCAATCGAACCATTTGAATTTGCCCTTTTTGTACTTCAGCACGCGCAGGCCTGTATAGTTCATGTAAAAGCTGAACACCGATATGGCTAGCAGAAATTTGTTATCCTTATAAATAGAGATGATAAGCGCCGTAAACGATATGGCCATCATAGCCCAAAAGAACACCTTGCCGCTGCGCTTATGCACCTTCTTGCCCTTGTTGGTTAAAAATGCCACCAAGCCCGAAAGCAAGGCCGTAGCACCTGCGGCTATATGCGCATACAACAGCACTTGGTATATAAGCTTCATGCTTTCTTCTGCTATCATCATTGTACTTGAAAATACAAATTATTCGGGGCGGTACTACAGCCTTTTTCTCTATAGTTCTTCGCACCACGTGCCTACATACTGTGGCTCCTGTTTCTAAAAAAATAAGTCCTAACCTTTTACAGTTAGGACTTATTGTATTTCTAGCCCTTCCCTTTGGGAAGGTTTGGGATGGGCATTTGTTATTAGCTATATAGTACAGTCATTTCCAACACGCGGCTAGCTAGTGATTCGAACAACGACAAGCCATCGGTATTGCGCATAGCCAACTCAGATGCACGCTCTGGGTGAGGCATCATACCGAACACGTTCTTGTTCTTGTTGCATATACCTGCTATGTTATCTATCGAGCCGTTCGGGTTAGCAGCATCGGTTACTTCGCCGTGCTCATCGCAGTATTTAAATAATACTTGGTCGTTGGCATATAGTTCCTGTAGGGTAGCCTCATCGGCATAGTACCTGCCATCGCCGTGTGCAATAGGTATGCGCAAAGCTTCATCAGCATCTACCTTACAAGTAAGCGATGTTTTGGTGTTGTAGGTTTTAAGGTGTACGTTTTTGCAAACGTATTTCATGTTATCGTTACGTAGCAATGCGCCTGGCAATAGGTGGCTTTCGCATAGTATTTGAAACCCGTTGCACACGCCGAATACCTTGCCGCCACCGTTGGCAAACTGTATTACGCTTTCCATTACTGGGCTAAAGCGGGCAATAGCACCTGTGCGCAGGTAGTCGCCATAGCTAAAACCACCCGGAAGGATAATGCAGTCGTCGTTGGTAAAGTCAGAAAGGTCGGTGTCTTTATGCCATATATATTTGGCTTCGCAGCCCAGTACATTGGTTACTACATGGTACATGTCCCTATCGCAGTTCGAGCCTGGGAATACTACAACTCCAAATTTCATACGGTATCGTGTGTTTTATATGATGTTAAACAATGGCAGATATTGCCCTGCCAGCACGCACAAAATTAGTATTAAATGGGTTACTTCCGATACCATTCCGTTTTTTATTTCGGTTAGTACCAAAGTGGCTATTACCGCTACCGAAAGTGTAAGCAGGTATAGGTGCGCCACACTTATATTGGGCTGCACAAAAAAGGTGATAAAGCCCATGAAAAACAGTACAAAAAGCAGCGTGGTAAACTTGCGCACCTGTATGGCCGATGAATAAATAAATGCCGGCAGCAAAAGGAAGAATGCAAATGTCAGCATCAGGAATACTGCAATTTGCCCCCATTGAATAATAGTAAGCGATAAATGGCTGCCTACCCACTGTGGTATGGCACTACCCGGGTGCCCATCGGTAAAAAAGTAGTAGATAAATGCCACTGCCAAAGGTGATATAAAGCCTAACAGTACGCCCAGCCACTCGCGGTAGCTAAAGGCGCGCACTGTACCTAAGCCTATATACGCAAATAGGATATAGAAAAAGGCAGGATAATAGAATAGTGATGCAAGTGCTATCAGGAAGCCAACGTCGTACACATTGCCGTACATCTTTTCCTTTTTAATAAGCCTAAACAAACTGCTGGTAGCTAAAAGGATAAATGTAAAAGCCAGCTGCGGGGCCGATAGCATCAACATTTCTTTGAAAAACGAAGAGAAGATGATGAATAGCAGGCCACCTAGGTAATTCTTTTTGGCAGTAAGCTTATGTTCGTTTATTAGGTTATTGATGATAACAGCCTGAATAAAACTTAGTATGCCCGATAGGCTTACCGATAGGGTTTTGAAATCTACAGGTAACGACTTTAGCCAACTGAATAGGAGGGTACTTAGCGGCTCGGTATAGTTCAGTGCAAAGTCGGCATCGGCACTTACAAACCAAAAGCAAATACGAAAAGCTACCAAGTAAACTAAGTAGAGCGCAACTACACCGGGGTTATTCGATTTGAAAATGCTGAACAAGTGTAGCCTATTTAGTAAGTTATTTTAACCAGTTGCAGCGAGCCGTTCTTAAAGCTCGGTATTACCATTTCGTTGGGTGATATCTGTTTACCCATTTTAGGTAGCAACATTACGTCTTTCGCCTCTTGGTTGAACATCGATTTACGCGTGCTTTTCCCATCGCTGCTTAATGTATAATCGTTTACAGTACCCGCAGTCGATATTTCATCCATGTACACAAAATGCAGCTTCTCTTTTTCATTCATTATGGCAAATGAAGAAAATACGCCGTTGTCATCTTCGCTTACCTGCTTTTTACGCATTATACTGCTCCATTCTTCTTTGCCTGTGCTGTTCAGCGAAAAGGCAATGATATCGTTGAATTGATAAACGTTGTAAGTGCGGTAGTTGTTATACCCCGGCGACATACTTACTGCAGCCATAGTTTCGCGTGTATCTTTAATAAACGATTCGGCAATTATCAAAGCCCCACCATCATTACGCAATAGTATCCTCTTTACATTAAAAGTGTATAGCTTGCCTATATCGTTACTAGCGCGGCCCGTAAGGTCAGCCATAAATTCCCTATTCAGCAGCGTATAAGTTTTATTTACAGGCGTTCCGTTTGCGGGATCGTAGCTGGCGTACATAAAGCCGTTTGCCTCGCCTTCGCCTTTGCGCGTATCATCGTCATAAAAGCCACTCACTATTAAGTTGCCATTCTTGTTATCTATTTCAAAGCCTGGCTCACCAAAAAACGTCTTGTCGGTAAATATGCTATAGAAACCTGCATCGCCCGTGGCATTCATGGTAAACACATCATACTGTTCGCCTTCGCTACGTTTTTCGGGTTTTACTATCAGGAACGAGTTGCCGTTATTATCAATCAAGGCTTGCGAGCTTTCCAGTTCTTTTTCGCTGCGTTGTATGGCTACACTACGGTTGTATATTTTGTTCAGTGCTCTATCAAGGCAGATGTACTTTACGCTCTGTACTTGCCCGCTTGAAAAGTATGGATAATATATAAACAGGAAATTTTGGTCTACCGATGATTTAAAGCGGAGGTTGTTAGCCACTAATTCTTTGCGGTCGTATATGGTGTCGATAGCTATAGGCTTGCCTATTTCGGCAAACTTAGATGATAGGGGCTGCGCATATAGCACCGACATCTTTTTATCTTGAGAAAGATAGAAAATAACCGAGCCTGTTTTGTTCAGCATTATATACTGCAGCGGGCCCGTTTGGTTTTTGAACATAATGGTTTTAGAAGCGCCTAACTTTAAGTCGTTAGTATATATGTTTAGCACATCATCGCCGCCGTATAGGCGCACCATTATACCGTCGTTGTTCTTGCCTACTATTCTAAATTTGCCTGTTTTGGCAGGTAACTTGGCAGGGGCCGAAATATCGACAACCTGAGCATGGACCAGCGCCCATAGGCA
>JAFDYM010000531.1 GCA_018267435.1 Bacteroidota bacterium
GTACCTTTGCAAATAATAGTGTTTATAATATAACCACTAATAGTGCATCGGCAGGTACCAATGCTACTGCATCATTAATAGGTATATATTTTGCGCCAACCGTTACTGGCAACCTACTAGCTAATAACACAGTACATAGCCTAAGTAGTACCGCAGCTACAGCGGCTGTACACGTTACAGGTATAGTATATGGTGGCCCTACAACAACTCCTTCTAGCAATTTTGTAGAAAAGAACTTGGTACATAGCCTAGTGCTTGCATCTTCTAATGGTACAGCTACAGTTACAGGTATAAACCACCTAGTGGGTTATGCCTTTGTGCGCAATAATATGGTAAGGTTGGGCCTAAATGCCAATGGTGCCGATATAACTAATGGCTGTGTGTTAATAGGTATAAACAAGGCTTCGGTTACTACTAGTTATATATATCATAACTCGGTATACATAGGCGGTAGCGGTGTAATAGGTGCTGCAAAAACTTATGCGTTTAGGAGGCCAAATGTTTTGTTTACCACATCTACTCGCGATGCTATAAAGAACAACATATTTGTAAATAACCGTAGCAATGGCACCGGTACTGGTTCGCACTTTGCTATAGGTATAAACCTGTTTACAGGCTTAGCCGCAGATAGTTGCAACTACAACCTTTTCCAGGCCAGTGGCACAGGCGGTTTTGTGGGCGAGAACGTATCTGCTGCAGTCGGCAGCTTAGCTGCATGGAATAGCCAAACAAGCCCATCAATGGATAACAACTCGTTCTATGGGCCTGCCGGTTTTATTAATCCTAACGGCGATGCCACGAGTGTTGACTTACATATCAATCCTTCTACACCTACACAGGTTGAAGCTAATGCCCTACCTGTTGCCAATGTAACTGATGACTACGATGGCGATGCTAGGGTGTCGCCAGACCTTGGTGCCGATGAAGGTAACTTCACTCCTATTGATTTAACGGCGCCAGTTATTACAAACCCAAATTTTGTAAATGCATGTAGCGACATGGTGTATCCGGTAAGTGTATCAATTACCGATTTGGATGCCGTAAGTGTTGCTCCAGGAACTGCACCGCGTGTATATTATAAGATATCTACCGATGTTAATGCATACAACGATAATACGTCGGCTACAGCAGGTTGGAAATATGCAGTATCTACTAATACTACCTCTCCTTTCACTTTCAATATCGACTTTGGTTTGTTGAATGGCGGCGTACAGCCAAACCAAACTATACAATACTTTGTAGTAGCGCAAGATAACTCGGGTAATGTTGGTGTTATGCCTAGTGGTCTATCAGGTACAATAAGTAGTGTAGCTATAAATGCGGGCAATTTTCCGCATACGGCACCTAGTACCTTTAGCTTATTGCCTTGTAGTGGCGTGGTTACTGTAGGCACAGGCGGCCAATATGGTGTGTTTACAACTGCCAATGGTATATTCAATGCCATTAACCAAGCCCCTGCACTTAATGGCAACTTGCTTATAAAGGTAGTGTCGGATATTACAACCGAAGATGGTTTTGTAGGCTTGAACCAATGGAATGAAAATGGTTTAGGTGGCTATAGCATTACTATAGAATCTGACGCGAATGTGCTACGCTCAATATCTGGTTCAAGTGGTACAAATGCGGGCTTGTTCCGTATGAGTGGTGCAGACAGAGTAACGTTTAATGGAGGTGCTGGAAGCAATAAGTTTTTGAAGTTTAGCAACACGGGTACGCTGGCGGGCGCCGCTACCTTCAACATAATCAACGACTCCAAATATATTACTGTAAACAACTGTATTATTGAGGGTGGGGCGTCGTCGAGCACCAATGGTGTTGTAACAATAGGTACATCAAGCGCTACTGGTAACGATACTATTACTATTACCAAATGCGATATAAAATCTTATGCTGCCAATTTGCCTACATACGGTGTGTACGGTGTAGGTACTACAGGCCGCGATAACAGCGGGGTTATAATAAGCAATTGTAATATATACGATGTTTATAGCGCCACTATAGCGCCATCTGCTGTGTATATAGGTGCTGGCAATAGTGGTTGGAGCATAGTAAGCAACAAGATCTATCAAACTACTGCGCGAAGTAATACCGGTTCTTTGCTTTATACCGGTATAAGGATTAACAACAGTACTGGCGGTGGTTTTGTAATAGATGGAAACTATATAGGTGGTGCCGATGCATCGGGCAGTGGGGTTTCAAGCTATGGCTCAGGTAGTGCTCAGTATGCAGGTATACATTTTTGGGCTGCTTCATCACCCGTATCAAGTATAACTGGTAACACTATAAAAAATATAAGCTTTACTAGTATTAGTGCTAGTACGGCTGCACAAGGTGTATTCTCTGGTATATATGTAGCCTCGGCTAGTGGTGTAAATGTACTGAACAACATTGTGGGAGCTAATGATGTGAACGGCTCAATAAACGTAACAGTAAGTACCAACTCAGGAGCTTTGGTATTCGGTATAAGAAGCGAATCGGCTAATACCGGCCAAGTTTCGGGCAACCTAGTAGGCGGTATTACAGCTACTGGCACAGGTACTAACAATGCCATAGGTATGCATGGTATTAACTTAAGCGGCGGTGTTAGCGCGGTGGCTAACAATAACATTGGTAGTGCCACAGTAGCTAACAGTATGCAAATAAATGGTACTTCTACTACCAACTCTTCGCCGTTCAGCGGTATTACGGTGGTGGCTTCGTCTTCGTTTTTTCCAAGCATACGAGATAACAA
>JAFDYM010000532.1 GCA_018267435.1 Bacteroidota bacterium
AATACCCTACATGGACATCAAATTTCAAGAGCCGCAGATAGAATTGATGCGCGCCATTAAGCGCGTGTTCGACCCCAACAACATAATGAACCCTGGCAAGGTGTTTAATAGATAAATGGGAATGTGAGGATATGATGAAATGATAATGAATGAAGCCTCTCGCAAGAGAGGGCTTTGTTTTTGTGCGAGAGCTAGTCATCTAACAAGCCAGAGGAAATAAGAAGACCAATCAAAGGCGTTCTTTTTCTGTATAGAGAAGAAGGGATAGACCTCTTTATACTACTCGTATTAACCACATCCATATTTTGTACAACAGGAAACACGCTTATAAACTCTGCACGTTCAATATTTTCATATTTCCCCCCATTCCTATTACCTCCCTTATACATAATACATTCGCCACTAACCGTGGCTTGATAAACAATTCCTGTAACACTCTTAAAAGAGCCGACCTCATTGATATAGGCAGTAATAATCCGCCATGCGATATCTCCGTTTAACGATACAATTCTCATAACACCTAGTAAGCTTAGGCTTAAACCAAAAAAGGCTTAACCAATTTCTTGATTAAGCCTTTTGTATGTCGGGGCGGCGTGATTCGAACACGCGACCCCCTGCTCCCAAAGCAAGATGTGCCAAAATTTGGCTTATTCTATGAAACAGAATAAGCGCTTTATATTGATTATACCATCAAATAAGCCCTTTTTATGCATATGTTTTCAAATGGAAACAAATGGCGGCAGGAAGCGTTCGGCGATTGTGCGGCGGTAAGTGGAAGCCATTTATGTAAATAAGTAGTTTTTGCATCCATATCAAATACCACATGGCATTAGCCGCTGTATACTATCCCATACCAGCATTCCCTGCCAAGCTTGAAGAAACCATTCTTCAACAAAATCCTTTGAACATGAAAGCAAATTGCTACCTGTACCTGCATACCCGCTGGCCAAAGGCCAACGGCACATGCCCTATTGTAATAATAATTACCTTCCGCCGCAGCTCCATCCAGATGGCTACGGGCATCAGCGTGCTGCCCAAGGACTGGGATAGCAGGGCGCGTATAGTGCTTCCGTCGTACCGCGGGACCGAATCCGTCGCTCGCGTGAACACCTACCTCAGCAAAAGGCGCAACGAGATATCGGATATAATCCTTAAGCTAGAGGAGCAGGGAAAGCTCAAGAACATGCCGCGCCACGAACTTAAGCAGCGGCTTGAACGCAAGGACAACGCACATTCCATCGTGGCATTCACCGAGCAGGTGATTAAGACCATGCTCGTTGCCAATCAAATTGGGACCAGCCGCATCTACCGCACTACCCTAAACCTCATCAGAAGCCACGGCGGAGGAGGAGACCTTCTCTTTACAGACATCAACTTGGCCTTCATAGAGTCTTTCGTGGCGGCTCATCTCGGTGCCGGCAACACGCATAATGCCATCAGTGTGTATCTGCGCACACTCAGGGCGATATTTAACAAGGCGATCAAGCTAGGAATAATCGAACGCGAACTGTACCCTTTCGCCAACTACCGTATCAGGGAAACAAAGACGCGCAAGCGTAGCCTGACCTACGAGGCCATACAAAAGATAGTTAACGCCAACTTGGAAAACGACAGCACGCTTGAGCTAAGCAGGGACTTGTTCATGTTTTCGTTCATGGCGCGGGGCATGCCCTTCGTGGACATGGCTCACCTCAGGTGCAGT
The DNA here is from genome assembly GCA_018267435.1 of Bacteroidota bacterium. Taxonomy (GTDB): domain Bacteria; phylum Bacteroidota; class Bacteroidia; order Chitinophagales; family LD1; genus Bog-950. Next base: position 1,703 of record JAFDYM010000532.1, read on the forward strand.
GACATCGTCGACGGAAGGCTGGCATACAAAAGGCAGAAGACAGAACAGCATATCGATATGCGGATGAGCGAAAGGATGAAGGACATCGTTGCAGCGTACGCTGCAGGTAAAAGAAATAACGAGTATGTGTTCCCATTACTTACTACAGCGGAACCTATAAAGCAGTACGAGCAGTTGCTGAAAAGCAGGAAAAAGCACAACAAGGCGCTCAAGAAAATTGCGGCGAAGGTAGGGCTTGAAGTAAGCTTATCCAGCTACGTAAGCCGGCACAGTTTCGCACAGCGCCTCAAAGAACTCGGCATACCAATTTCGGAGATAGCAGACCTGATGGCGCATGATAACATTTCCACAACTCAGATTTACCTAGATGGCCTTGGCAATGCAAAGATGGATGATATAACCGAAGAGGCCACTAAGCTTTAAAACAGCTTATGCCTACGAACCGTTTTAAAATAAAAACCCTCTCCAGGTCTGGAGAGGAGTTTTCTTGTTCGACGTAAAATGTTCGATGTTTCAGGTACTAAGCGGCGCGGTACAGAGTACGGATCAGTGTTCGGCAGTCTTCTATGTGCTGCTCCGTCTCCAGTTGGTAAGGCTTATGGCTGTAGCTGATGATGCGGTCGGCAAGAATACTCGCGTACATCTCAAGGTGGCCCTTGTCTGTGCAGCCCTCTATTTTGCTGGTTATGGCCGCAAGGTACTTGCCGTTCTTCTCTCCTTCGCTTTCGCTGTCATCGTCGTCCTCGCCAGGCGAAAAGACGATAAAGAATGCCATGTGCCCGACGATGCGGGACGCGCCGCTATAGGCCGCAGCAGCGTGGTTAGGCTTCTGCACGCGCGCTAAGGGGCTGGCCCTTTTGGTTTCCACCGCCTGCTTGACCCATAGCCTGAGTTCCTGCGCGTACTGCCTTTCTTTCGGCTTGCCGCTCGCCTCGACCGCTTTAATGGTCTTCTTAAGCGCCTTAACGGCTGCCTTGAATGCCCTAGCACAGTGGCTGCATATGCAGTCGTTAGGGATTAGTGTCTCTACCACCTTCTTGGTAGCGTTCAAAAGTGTTGTAGCTCTTGTTTTCATGTCTAGTTGGTTTTGATGTTCTAATTATTTATTAAAAGCGTATTCAAGGTGGTGCCGTAGACATCCTCTAGCAGACTGAGTGCCGCTGACCGCTGCTTGCCGTTGCCGAAAGCCAGGATCTCGTAAAGGTCCGCGGCAAAGCCGTTAAGCTTTTCCACCATCCACTCGGTAAGCACACCGCAGCGGCGGTATATGCGCTTCAGCCTCACGAGCTCGGTCCGTATCTCTATCATCCGCATGGTCCTCTCTCTTCTGTTCATGTGTTTACTTTTTTTGGGTAGGGTTACCCGTTCCCGTTTCCAGGTTAATTTCTTTTGGGCTTGTATTTTATGGGTATTGGCGGTTAGGCCGGCAATGCGGCTTTTTTTCCTGTGTAACCTGATGCTACTTGACCCGTATAGAGGAGAATGCTAGAATTGCTATCGAATTCGTACATTTACTGTACAGGTATCTCCCGTCTCGTCAAAGTAGGGATGCCGTAGAGTTCAGGCCTGCCCGTTTGGGTGGGCTTTTATTTTTGGCGAAGCCTGCATTCTTTTCGCTACA
>JAFDYM010000533.1 GCA_018267435.1 Bacteroidota bacterium
GTAGGGGTTTTCTATAGCCTTGTTTACTACAAGCTGTGTATTGTATATTACAGTGTGAAAGTCTATAATTTTTGTAATTATCTCGGGGTCAAAGTCGCTCTTTTCTATTTTGCTGAAAGTATTTTCGAATACTTCGCGGGCGTATGGGCCGTTTACCCTACCAGTTATACTTAGTATACTGTTATTAGGGGTGTAATACTTTTGCTTGTACTGCTTAGCCACACTAAGGTTAAAGTTTTTAAGCATTTGTGCTTTACCTCTGTTCGTTACTCTATAATAATCCTGCTTGTAAATACTGTGCAGAAGTTTTGCTTTAAATACTTCGTCTATGTTGTTTTCAGCACTATCTATGTTCTTATACATTTCATTACGCGCCGAGTCTAGTTCCTGTAGGCGTAATGAGGAAAGCAATACCGAGTCGCGCAATAAAGCCATGCAAAATGGTATGTTGCTTTCGGCAGTGGTAAGGATAAACACTATCTGTTCGCCGGTACTATATGACTTGAAGGTGGAGTTTGCCTTGTTCAGCCTTAAGGTTCCGCTAGCCAATGCCCTTTCAATTTTGTGTTGGTGTACCAAACGCAACATGGTGCTGCCACCAAGCAGCGAATCGGTATCGTGTACACTGCCCGTTTTTATGTATAACACTACCTCGGTATTAGGCATGTTATTAATGGGCAGTATGGTTATGTTCATACCGTTTACAATTTTATTAATCATAAAATTGCCCTCGTAAACCGATTGGTTTTGCGCCTTGGCCCCTATAAATGAAAGAAATATAAGCCCTAGGGCAATAGCCATTTTAAAACACCTCATACCGCAAATTAAGGCAATTTTTTCGGGCGGGGTATTTTTGTAGCTTGCAAAATTAACTTAGGTTTGTTCCATAAATACAATTGAAACTTATGAAAAAGCTAGTTGCAATATTTTTCGCTGGTATGTTCTTGTCAGCCTCATTATCATCATGCAAAAAATGCTATGTATGCGATTTTGATGGCGAGCAGCGCGAACTTTGTTCGAAAGACCTACCTGATGGCACCAAAGGACTAAAACTAACCATACAAGGCTACGAAGACCGCGGCTACACTTGTACCGAGAAAGAATAGTACTTCAAGTATAACTTATACGCAAAAGCCTATCCATTTTATGGATAGGCTTTTGCGTTTTAATGATAAATATCAAGGTTATAAACTGCTGGCATATGTAACTGTTAATAGCTTTGTTGCGTAAATACCTGCTAATGGGGCAAATTTTGCAGCGTATAGTAAATGCCGGGGCTTATAAAGCTAACACGGCAAGCGAGCGTAAGGATATTCAAGGTATGAATATTGCCTGGCTTTTTCTAATGGTTATTCAGGTAGGCAGTATTATTAAGTTTGTTACATCAAGCCTACATATTGCTACAGTGGGCGCTATTGTGTTTACCTGTATCATGCTAGGTGTACATATGCTTATGCACTTGGGTAAAATTAACCTGGCAAAGATCCTTATTATTAGCACAATGAATGTTCATTGCATGGTAATGGCATATTGTTTAGGCATTCGTACCCACATTATCGACTTCCTGCTTATAATAGCCATTATTCCATTATATCTATTTCAAACAAGCCAATGGAAGTTGATATTGGGAGGAATTGGCCTAAGTATAGTACCTTATGCCGGCTTTATTCTCTTTCGCGAACAGTTTGAGCAGATAGACTTACCACGCAACCAACAGTTAGCAATTGACCAAAGCATTGCATGGTTAATGATGGCGAGCATTGTAGCCCTGATATACCTAATGTATAGAAAGAACAAGAACTATGAAATAAGTGCCCAGCAAAATGCAGATATGCTAAAGGCACAAAAGCAGTTATACGAACAGATACTTGAACGAATTCCAATAGGCATAGTAACGTTTGATAAAGATTTGCGCTATACGTATATAAACAGTGCGGCTGTTAAAGACGAAGAGGCGCGCGCTTGGATGTTGGGCAAAACAAACGAGGAGTATTTTAGAATGCGCAAATTGGATGTAAGTGGCGCTAGCAAACGTGAAGAGATACTACATGAAGCAATAGAAAGGCAAGAGAGCGTGGAGCGAGAAGAAGCCTTGGTGGACAGACATGGCAAACACAGGACGAGTATAAAAGGAGCCGCACCTGTGTACAATGATGATAAGTCTGAGTTGTTGACTTTAATAGGGTACTCGCTTGATATTACAAGCATAAAAGACGCAGAGCGGCAGGTACGCGAATACGCGTATGAACTGGAGCGCCGAAATGAAGAGCTACAGCATTTTGTTTACGCTACCTCGCACGATTTGAAAAGCCCTTTGCGCAATATTGCATCGCACTTACAAATATTGCAGCGCCGCAATAAAGAAAACCTAGATGGCGAATCGCTGGAGCTAATCAACTATACGGTACAGTCGGTTAAGCATTTGAACCAATTAATCAACGATATCTATCAATATTCGGTGGCCGATAGGAATGATAAGCCTACCGAAACCGTAAACTTGATAAATGTTGTAAGTACAATAGTAAACGACCACCGCGCAGCTATTACCGAGCGCAATGCTAAAATGGAATATACCAACTTGCCCGAGCTAAAAATGGCACCTAGCCACATAAGTATGGTACTTACAAACCTTATAAGCAACGCCATAAAATATAACCAGGCCGAGCACCCAATAGTAAATGTATATAGCCACGAAAGCGATACAGAATATGTTTTTACTGTAGCCGATAACGGCATCGGCATTTCGGAAGAATACCACAAACAGATATTCGATATTTTCCGCA